>CAKVJE010000050.1 GCA_934754735.1 uncultured Candidatus Melainabacteria bacterium | reverse complement strand
AAATGGAAAGTTGAAAGTTAATAATTAATAACACCCTCTCCCGCCTTCGGCACCCTCTCCATGTTAAATTGAAAAAGGAGAGGGGAGCAAGACTCGGTTGCTTGGATGTCATAAGCGCATCCCCTCCCTCGGGGGAGTTTTCTGCCCCACTTCCAAGCTAGTAGTTAAACTTACAAATTGGGTAATGTGGTGTAAAGGGAGAGGGTGTTATTAATTTTTTACAAGGCTAGCAAAAAATATTTTTACGTGTTTTATGCTTAATATAAAAACGAAGAAAGGATGTAATAATGAAGATTTTACCAATATCACAACCTATCAAAAAAGTAGGAAAAATGATGTTACCGACAATAGCAGCGGCTGCAATGTTAACTGCATGTGATGCTCCAAGACCTCATCACCGCTGTCAAGGATGTCAACAAGATTCTGTAGAAATCAGTCGTCAAGACAGTATCGAAGCCGACAATGACAACTTAGAAGATGTTGAAATGACAGAAGGATTGGTAAGAAATAGAGACCCAAGAGAAATAAGAAAATATACAGGACTTAACGAAAAAGAATTTGAAACCGTTGTAAAAATTGGTCAAGAATGGTTAAACAAACGTCTTCAAGATGAGTATGGAAAGTATTATTATAGTGGAACAGAATATGATAAAATCGCAATATTCCCAGATGAGTTTTATATACGATTTACTAACGGAAATAAACGTGATGATGAATCCATGCAATGGATGGATTCGAAAAAATCTTTTAGATTCTCTTTAAACTTAGGATTAGGTGATGATCGTTTTGAAGTAAAAGTTGTGCATGAAGATAATGGTGATTTTAGTGTAATTACAAAAGAAGGTACAAAAACTACAGTTTGTAATTTTAATAAAGACGGCAAGCTAAAAGAAGAAGATTATATGCCTGATGAATCCGAAAATAGTGTAGCAGAAATTGAACAAACTGCAAATCAAAGTTTAACCAATATAAAATCTGATGTAAATGGTATAAGTTTCTTTAATGGCAATAATAAAGATGCGATATCAAAAATGGTTCAGGCTCTTGGTTTTAGTAGCGTAGAATATTCTGGTAAATCTAACAATCAAAATGTTCTATTCTTTAATGGGTCTGACTATTCTTACAGATTGAATGTAAGAAAGGTAGATGGCGATAATGACACAATGATAGGTATTGCTAATAAAGTTACAAGTAATGGTGAAAGCGAAATTTATCTAATAAAAGGTGAGATGTTTTCTTCTAATAAAACAGATAAATTGATTTTATCAAAAATTAGAGTTGTACAAGACGGTTTATCTGATGATGCACCGGTAAAAAATAAAAATTTAACTGAGACAAGAAAAACAGGTGGTAATAAAACCAGAAATTCGTATAATTTGAATGGAGAAGTTAGAACACCTTGGCTTAGAAATTTATTCAGCTTTACTGATAAAAAATTCTATAGTGGAAATATATCTTCAGAAGCTGTTAATGAAATTGATGAGTTGGTAACAAATTTGAATTCAGATTTGAAAACGATTAAGATTGTTTCTGTTGATAAGAAAACTGGTGCAGTTTCTGTACAAGGAAACTAAGTTGTAATATTACTTAAAAAACTGAGCGATTGCATTTTGAAATGCAATCGCCTTGTTTTTAAATAAAACTTGCTGGCTTGCGATGGGCTAATCGCATTCTACTGTTGTTCATGATAATTTTGATAAAAAGAAAATAGTTATTAAAAAGCTGGATTTTTTGTTTTACAATACCTATTCTTTATTAAGAATGAATGTCACTCGCGCCGCGAGCGTTTTTTAGCGAGCGTGAAAGTGCAGGCTCTGCCTGCAACATCCATTTTATCAAACGCTCGTAAGAGCGTAGGAAACTATGGCGTAATTTCTCTTTCTTTTGGTCCTTTTCTAGGGTAAATGCTTTTGGCTTGTAGATATACTTACTGGCTTGGAAGTGAAGTGAAAAATCTTTTTATCGCAATAAAAGAGAAAGAAAAGTACATATAAGAATTTTTTTATTTTTTATTTAAACATACTTCTTACTTTTTCTTCTTTATTGCGATAAAAGAAGAAAAAGTAAACAAAAAGAAGAAATTACGCGCCGTTTTCTACAACCTAACGGTTGTGATCTGAATGGATGTTGCAAGCAGAGCTTGCACTCTGACGCTCACTATCGCAGCTAATCGCTGCACGTTCGCGGTGCGAAGGTCGTTCATTCACAATAAAGAGTGGGTATTAATAGGCGGAATCTTTTATAAAGGTTCCTACTCCATTTGTCGAATTTTTTATATTTATAAAGTTTTAAAATATAGTTATGACAAATGCAGTAAATAAGCTTTTAGTTGCACTTGGTGAAAATATTGTTTTAACTCCTGATGAGTGGAGTTTAAAACATATTTGTCAGGCTGAGAATAAAAAATGGATTTCAAATATTGTACCTGTTGAGCTTTTAAAAAGAAGTGTAAAAAAAGCCGTAGAAGCTCTAGTGACGATTAATGAAGCTAACGAGTTTTATGAAGAATTCCCAAAAGAAGTTCACACGCCAAATTATGGGCATAAGTGGGGGCGAATTGCAAATTATATAGAAATTAATAATCGCGCAATTGCTGAAATGCATAAAAATAGAACAAAAAACGGAATTCTTAGCTCTATTAAGCTTTTGCCTGCAATTCCACCGTCTGCAAAAAGTTGGGCAAATTGCGTTATTTTATCGCAAATTTTTCCAAATATTTATGGTGACGGGTATAATAAAGGTGTCGGAGAAGAAAATTCAATTTATGGAATTCGTCTGAATGCAGGATATAGCGCAAATATAATTGATTTTGATATTTCGATTTCACCGGAAGAACAATTTGTGGCGTTCAATGATTTGGCACATATTCATGGGTTAAAAACAGGTTTTAGAACGGTAATTTCAGCTGATCAAATTAAAGTTGCAACGCCATACAAAGATGACGTTACTTTGGATTGGAAAAATCCTGAACATCAAGAGCTATTTATCAATGAGCATGTGAAACTTATTAAACTCGGCTTTGAAGCTGTTTTTATTGATTCGGCAAAGCATATCGGCGGATACGATATGGGCAATTATGCCGGAGTTGGTGCGCTTCCTGAATATAATCAAATGCAATATATTCTGCATGAAATCCGAAAACGTAGCGGTTCTGAAACGCTTAGTTTTGTTGGAGAAAAAAGCACCGGTGATTTTGCGCGCTATCAGAACTTAGGTTTAACTGCAGGAACAGCGTTTGTTTCTCCTGATAATTATGACAAAGTTAAATGCTGGTCAACAAAATTCAAGTATAGCAAGGATTATGCTCCAGGGGTAGAAGTCTCAAATGATAATGATATGGGCGGAAGAAGCTATGAAGATCGCTTAAGACGTATAAATTCGATACTTTTTGCTTACGAATATCCGAGCGATAAGCTGCCGAGTTTTATGCAAATGGAAGATTTATTTCCGTTCAGATATGATACAAGTACGCACAATCTTATGATGACAAATCCGTCGTTTTCGTTAGACGGAACGCCCGAAAGTCATTGGGAAAATTTGTTTACCAAGGATGATGGAAGGGTTTACAACTCAAAAGTTGCGTCGCTTTTTAGATATGCGTTGAATTTATAAATTGTAATTTTTGTTTGAACAAAAATTAACTTATCCTGTTTTCTTATTCACTTTCAACATGACTTATAGTAATATATTGATATGAAAAGAAAACTTTTAATTTGTTGTTTAGCTATATGTGCAGTTTTAGGGCAAAATCAGATTTTTGCTGCGCCAAACGGAGCATTTACAGAACATTATAATGCAGGGCAGAATTATTTGATGTCGAGTCAATATTCATCATCAATTGTTGAATTTAGAAAAGCTCTCAGAATTAATTATCTTGATAACTCTGCAAGAATTGGGCTTATCAACGCTTATCTTGCAAGAGCTACATTTTATGCAAATCAAGATAAAAACTATGATAAAGCTGCTAACGATTTTAGGAGTGCGCTTTTTTATCTCAAAATTTATCCAAACAAAGAACAAACAGTTCAGAATTCAGCCGGCATGATTTCTTCAGCGACAGGAAATTTGAGCCAATGTCTAAAAGTCGTTGGTGCTGACACAACACCTAGCGGAAGATATAAGCGCGGAGAAGAATTGCGAGCAATGGGTAATTTATCCGCTGCTGCTTATGAATTCTCAATGGCTACACAAGGCGAAAAATTAGCGTCTGACGCGAACATGCAAGTTGCAGATTTGCTTAAACTTTTAGGCAACGAATCTCGTTCTGCTGATTATTACAAAATCGCACTTGATATAAATCCAAATAACGGCGTGCTTAGAATGAAATACGCAAGAACGCTCGATAAATTAGGCAATTATGATGAGGCTGTAACTCAGTATAATGAAGCTTTAGCAAATTCTAAAGGCGACATGGAAGTTTTGTATGCACTAGAAAGAATTTATCTAAAAAAGCTTGCTGTAACTCCATCTGACGCAGAACTTAACGCAAACTTGGGTGCAATTAAGCAAGCACAGGGCGATTACGAAACAGCTTTAAGTTATTACGGAAAAGCTGAACAAATTAATCCTTCTAACGTCACAACTCGTTTGAATGTCGGAACACTTTTTCAGCAAAGAAAAGAATATCAAAAAGCAATTCAATCGTATGATTCTGTTTTGACTTTGTATCCAAACAACACTCAAGCTCTTTTGTATAAAGCACAAGTGTTTAAAGAAATGGGCGATAATAAAACTGCTTTAAATTTATATAAACGCATTCTTGCAATCGACCCTAATAATGCAGGTGCAAAGGCTGAAATTTCAGGCGCAATGAAGGATGCGCTTTCTCCTTCAGAATACATTGCATACCTTAACCAAAACGGTACGGATGAAGAGATTTACGAATACGCATACAAATTGCACCAAGATAATAAAATTGATGATGCAATCAGCGGATACAAGGCTGTTATTTCAAAAAATGCCTCAAATGTTGATGCTTATGTAAATTTGGCGATTTGTTATGCGTCAAAAGAAGATTACAACAACGCAATAAGCACACTAAATGCAGCTAAAACAAAGTTCCCAACAAACAATTTAGTACTTAAAACTTTGCAAAGCGTTCAAAATGACTCTGTTTCAACAAAACTTGCAGCAGCATCTTCAAGTTTTGATAACAAGGATTACAAAAAAGCTATTCAGCAGTATTTGGCAATTAATCCTGCAACAGAAGATTCTATGCTCGGTGTAGCATCATCTTATCAAGCTTTAAACGATTATAACAATGCTATCGAATACTACAAAAAAGCAGAACAAATTAATCCTAAGAATGCAGAAATTCCGTATTATATCGGGTATTTGTATTCCGAACAACAAAATTGGTCATTAGCTGAAACGTATTTAAAAAAAGCTGTCGGACTTAATCCTAATTCTGACGCAAAAGATTTGTTGACTTATGTTGTGCAAAACGGTTCTGTTGGAATTTTAAATGAAGGTATTGATTTGTTTGAAAAAAACAATTTTCAAACTGCAATGCTAAAGTTTAACGACGTAATAAAAAAAGATGCGCAAAATGCGTATGCATATTATTATAGAGCTTTGATTTATGATGAACAAAAACAACCAAAACTTGCGATTAATGATTATTTGAATGTACTTAAATATTCAAACGAATTTCCGATTGCAAATTACATGGTTGCGGTTGATTATGACAGCTTGAACAATTATAAAGAAGCTTATAAATATTATCAAAAGTTTATTTCAAGCTACACAACGGATGATGAATATTTAAAATACGCAAAAACAAGAATGGGTGAATTAAAGGCTTATGCAGGTTAAAAACAAGGTTCAAGCACTAATATCAAGCAGGGTTTCGCTTGCGCCAATGGCAGGAATTACCGATTATGTTTTACGCTCTCTTGTGCGTGAATATTCAAAAAACTGTCTTTTAACAACTGAGATGATAAGTTCAGAAGCTTTGACACAAGTTAAAGACACGGATATTGTGGCACGAGGCGAAGACCATTCACCGATATCTTATCAGTTGAGCGGACATAAGCCCAAAATGATTGCAGAATGCGCAAATTATCTTCAAAAATATGCTGATATGATAGATATAAATATGGGCTGTCCTGTAAATAAGGTTGTTAAAGGAACTGACGGCTGTGCATTGATGAGAAATGTAGAATTAGCGCAAGAAATAGTACGCACTACAAAAGCTAACATTACAATTCCTTTAAGCGTAAAATTTCGTTTAGGCTATACGTTTGATGAATTAAATTTTGTTGAATACGGTCAAAAAATGCAAGAAGCCGGTGCGGATTTTATCACAATCCATGGTAGAACTCGTTCTCAAATGTATGGTGGAAAAGCTGACTGGAAAAAGATTGCAGAGCTTAAGCGAAATGTTGACATTCCTGTTTTTGCAAACGGTGATGTTGTTTCGATTGAAACTGCCGTTCAATGTTTAGAAGAATCTCAAGCGGACGGAGTTGCAATCGGACGCGGAGCATTGGGCGACCCTTCACTTTTATATCGAGTAGAAAAATATATTAATTGTGGGGAATATATCGCACCACCAACTTTGGAAGAAAAAATTACAACATTAAAGAAACATTTAAACAAAGAAGTTGAATTTCGTGGAGAAGATATTGGTGTAAAATTCTGCAGAAAATTTTACCCTTATTACGTAAACGGTTTCCAAGGTGCATCAAGATTGAGAGGTGAACTGGTTTTGATGAACGATTTAAAAGAAATTTTTAAAAAGCTTGATGGGATATTGGCTGTTAAATTTTAATACTTTAAAATCTCCGTAATTGCCTTCTTGTAATCTTTCTAAGCTCTTATATATTCGTACTTGATTATCTTTACCAAGTTTAGAAAACCAAATATCATAAGGACATTTTCCGTTTTCTAATTTATAGGTGAAAATTTGTTTCTTATTAATACTGTAGTCTACTGACTACAGATTGTCAATTGATATTAAACGTTATAATATCGGTGATGAATTCATTTTTGAGCGCGAAGATGGTTTAGCACATGGGATTAAATACGCTTGTTAAAACCTCTGCAATTCCTGATTCTGTAGCCGGTGGCCCAAAACTTCCGCATTGTTCAGAAGCTTGGGATGCGATTTCTCGATATATTTATACAGGATTGCAAGGCGGTTCAATAATGAAGGGTTGGATGAAAGACGAGAACACAATGATTACTTGTTGTTCTGACGGAACACGTCCTGTAATTTTTAAAATTGCAAGAATTGATTATTGAAAATCGTTAGTTACAATTTCTAGTGCATGGATGCGTTAAAGACGTTCAAGCAAGCGAGTCTTACTCCCCTCTCCTTTTTCAATTTAACATGGAGAGTGTGCCGAAGGCAGAAGAGAGTTTTAAATAATACATAAAAAACCCCACCCCGAAATCAAAGATTTCGACTCTCCCTCAAGGGGTGGGTCAGCGTTCAATGAAATGTCATAAATATTTTTATCCAACGTGACAATAATTTCTCAAAATTATTTAAAACAATTTCCCATTAAAAACAGTAGGATGTGCAAACTTGCACATCCTACTGTTTGTTATAATTATTTCCCTAGTGCGTGCGCTTTTTCTGTTGTGCTTTTGATTACATCGTAGAACAATTTTTCGCTATTATTTTCATTCATGCAATCAACGCCGACTCTTGTACAACCACCTTTTGTCGCTACGTTAGAAATCAATTCTTCCATGCTGATTTCTCTATGTAATGCCATTTTTGCAGAACCAATTGCAGTTTGAATACTTAATAACAAAGATTTTTCATAATCTAAGCCTAATTTCTCGCCTGCTCTAGCAATTTCATTGATAACCTTGTAGAAAAATGCAGGGCCTGAACCTGAAATCGCAGTAACAATGTCAATTTGAGATTCATTATCAACCACTATGCATTTCCCGATAGTAGAAAGAAGTTCTTTAATAAATTCTAAATCTTCTTTTTTTGCGTTTTTTCCGCCAACCATACCGCTCATACCTTCACCAACTAAAGCAGGAGTGTTTGGCATAACTCTGATTACTCTTGTGCCTGTAGGTAAATTTGCTTCAAGTTTTTCGATTGTAACACCTGCTGCAATTGAAACAACAAGTTTTTCAGGATTAATCCAAGGTGAAATTTCTGCCAATACATCTGCGACTTGATTAGGTTTTGTAGCAATAAATACTGTGTCTGAATTTTTTGCCAATTCTTTATTATCGCCGATTACTTTAATACCCAAAATCTTAGATTTTTCTTCCAATAAATCTAATTCAGCTTGTGAAGCAACAAGTTCTTCAGGCTTTGCAAAACCTGTTTTAATTAATCCTTTTATAATTGCGCTTGCCATTTTTCCTGCGCCAATAAAACCAATTTTATAATTACTCATAATAAGTTCTCCTTTATACCCTCTTCAAAATTATTGATGTATTTATTCCACCAAACGCAAAATTGTTTGTCATAATATAAGGACAATCAAGCGTTCTACCTTCGCCCATAATATAATCCAATCTTCCGCATTCTTCATCAGGATGTTTAAGATTTAATGTCGGCGGATACCAATTGTTATTCATCATTTCTACACCTAAAATCGCCTCAATTGCACCGCAAGCGCCAAGCGTATGACCAGTATAACTCTTAATTGAACTTATCGGAATTTTGCCAAAAACTTCTTCTGTCGCAACAGATTCCGCTATATCACCATTTACAGTTCCTGTTCCATGCGCATTAATATACCCAATATCGTTAGGTTTAAGCCCCGCGCATTCTAGTGATTTGCGCATAACTTCAGCCATTGTGGCTTTATTTGGATTTGTAATATGTGCTCCGTCTGTATTTGTCGCAAATCCGACGATTTCTGCATGAATTTTTGCTCCGCGAGCTTTTGCGTGTTCATATTCTTCTAATATAACGGTTCCGGCGCCTTCTCCGATTACAAGTCCGTCTCTATCTTTGTCAAATGGAGCCGGTGTTAAATTAGGCGCATCATTTTTTGTACTTGTAGCATAAAGAGTGTCAAAAACTCCAACTTGCGTTGGGTGGATTTCTTCGGCACCGCCTGCAATCATAACGTCTTGATAGCCGTCTTTAATTACTTCATAAGCATAACCAATTCCCATTGAACCTGATGTGCAAGCAGTAGAAGTCGGAATTAATCTGCCGTGAGTTTTAAAATACAATGACAAGTTTACGGCAGTTGTTTGTGGCATCATTTTTATGTAAGAGCCCGAATTTAACATTTTGACTTGTTTATCAATGCACATTGAATAAAAATCTAAAACTGCATCAAAAGAGCCCATTGAAGAACCATAGCTGACGCCGGCTTTGTGTATGCATTCATCACCCAATAATCCTGCGTCTCTAAAAGCATCTTCTGCTGTAACAACTGACATTACAGACACTTGACCCATTGTGCGCTTAATTTTTCTGTTAAAATATTCAGGTTCTACAAAACCTTGAACAAATGCGCCTAGATTTGTATTCAATCGTTCAAATTCATCTAATTTTTCCCAATTAGAAACGCAATTTTTGTAAGTTTTAAGCCTTTCAAATGCGGATTTTACTGTTGAACCCAGAGGAGATGCAAGCCCCATTCCAGTTATAACGACTCTTCTCACAGATAAAGCCCTCCGTTTATAGCAATAACTTGTCCCGTAATATATCCTGCATCCTCTGAAAGCAAATAATTTACAGCACTTGCAACTTCTTTTGCGCTTCCCATTCTCTTCATCGGTATTTGTTTAACAATTTCTTGTGGTAAATCTTCTGTCATTTCAGTTTCAATAACCCCAGGAGCTACGCAGTTAACAGTAATATGACGTTTAGCAACTTCTTGACTCAAAGCCTTTGCGGCGCCGATTAAACCTGCTTTTGAAGCGCTATAATTAACTTGTCCTCGATTTCCGCATTGACCGGAAATTGATGACATAACAACAATTCTGCCTTTTTTAGCTTGAATTAATGGCATAATAATTGGTCTAATGACATTATAAAAACCACCTAAATTAGTGTCGAGAACTTTATCCCACTCATTATCTTCCATTGCAGGAAATGGATTATCCATTGCAATTCCGGCGTTCAAAACTATACCGTAATAAACGCCATTTGTTTCAATATCATTCAACAAAACTTTTTCAGCTTCGGCTCTGTTTGAAATATCAAACGCCAAAGCTCTCGCTTTAACTCCTTTTGATTCGATTTCTGATTTCAAATCATTTAATCGTTCTGCGTTTTTTGAGCAATGCAAAACAAGGTTATAACCGTTTTCTGCCAAATAAAGCGCAATCGCTTTGCCAATTCCTCTACTTGCTCCTGTAACTAATACATCATTCATTTTTTAGCACTTCCTCGATATTTTCACCTTGATAAGCGTTAATCGTCGCGCTCGCCAATTCGTTTCCTATACTATCATATATTAAACAGTCAAAAACGACAATTTCGTTATCATCAAAAATTTCGGAAGCTTTTACAAAATATGTATTGCCTTCAAGAAAATAATCAACTTTGTTATTATAAAGCCTTGAACCTAAAAGTAACCCTGGACGCGGCTTTTCTTCCCCTCGTTTATAATAAGCGTAACACCCGATAGTTTGCGCCATAAATTCAATCCCGACAAGAGAATTAATACCTTTACTGTCCTCAAAGAAAAGTTTTTGGGGATAAACATCAAACTTAGCTGTCAAAGAATTGTTCTCTAAATCTATTTCCACAACATCATCAATAAGAATCATTGGCGGTTTATGCGGAAGTATCTTGGCTAAATCTACCATGGTCTCCTTTTGATTTTAAACAATAAAAAAGCCCTTCTGCAGGACTTCCAATTTCTTATTTAAAATGGAGCGGGAGACGAGGCTCGAACTCGCGACATCCTCCTTGGCAAGGAGGCATTCTACCACTGAATTACCCCCGCTCGGTATATTATTATCATACATGCTGACAATTTAAAGTCAAGAGTTTTCTTTATTTTAATCTTTCAAGAGGATTCTTGTTGCCTTTGGCAGGTAAAAAGCGAATATCAAGTAGTTTGAAATCAATAATTTTGCCGAGTCTATTTCTTACGATTTCAAATTTTGTATGTAAAATTTGTGGAATTCCATTTTCATCTTTTATTTGTTTAGAATCTTTTTTTACATACTCCAGTCCTTTGTTGTTATACAACTCTATAGCTGCCAATGCATCATACGAATAAGGAAAACTCAAAAATTCTTTAGCTCTGCTTTTTTCACGTCCTATATTTTTTGCCAAGTTTTCTTCGAAATTTTTAACATCGGCACCGGATATAATATAAGATGCCGGTTCAAATGCTTGGTCATATTTTGCTACTCGATTATAAAAAGAACGAACACGAGGTACTTTATTGTAATCTGCATCTTTTGTTCTGATGTAATTTTGTATAGGTTTGGCAATTTTAGCAGTAGGTGTTTTATCGTTTTTTGTTTTATTAAGCGCCCTTACTAATTTACCTTGCAATTTTTTTATTGTATCTAGATTTGCAACAGGAGCAAAACTGCCATTTGTTTCTGCAACCCAATGAACTACGGGATAAGTCGCTTTAAAATTTGGTTGCTGAAGAGTTTGTATTTGCATATTTCACACCTTTCTTAAGTTAATTGAAATTCATTCTTATTTTATTCATAAAAATAGAAACTTGCATAAGCATTTTCTTTGTATAAGACATATCTTTCATTGGATTTACACGCATTATGTTAATATCCTTTTTAGCTTTTTAATACAAAACCCCCTAAAAATATTTTTTGCTAGTCTAGATATTATACGCAATAAATCTACACAATTCAATGATTTTTTCAGGATAAATACCAATAATCATCGTAACTACAGTCGTTACAACAAGTACAAATTTTTGAGAAAAATTCGCATTCAAAATTGGAACAAGAGTATTTTTGTCGCATTCTGCAAATAAAGGTAGAAGAATTTTTAAATAATAATAAAGAGCAACAACTGTTAGTAATAATAGTGCAAGCAAAAATGGTACAAATATCAATCCCGAATTTGCAATCGCTGTGAATAAATAGATTTTTGCAATAAAACCTGATGTAATCGGAATTCCGGCTAAAGCTAAAATAGAAACTGCGTAAGCGCCGGTTAAGCCGTGATTTTTGTAAAAAATTCCTTTAAAATCTTCAACGTTCATTGAATTTTTGTCGTTATAGATATTTAAAAATGCAAAAGCTGAAATATTCATAAGTACGTAACATAAAAGATAAAAAATTACTGTTGATAAATTATAAACAGATACAAGACTTGCTGCTAAAAGTGCATAAGATGAATTTGCAGACGCTGAACACGCCAAAATAACTTTAACATTTTTTTCTCTGATAGCGTAAGTATTCGCCCAAAGTGCAGTTATTAAAGAGATGATTGCAACCGCAAAAGTTAGTTCATAACTATAGCTTAGAGGAAATACTAACAGTCTGCATAAAATTCCAAAGACCGCAAGTTTTGGAATTGTTGATAAAAACGCTAAAATTGAAGTTTCTGTACCTTTATAAACATCAATAATCCAGTTTGCAAACGGAAAGATTGCGAGTTTTGAAATCAGACCAAAAACTATCATAATAGCAGATATTGAATACATTATTGATGGTTCTTGATTTGCTATAACTTCATAGATTTTTGTAAGATTCAAAGAGCCTGTAATTCCGTATAAATATGAAACCCCGAATAAAAATATACCGCTTGAAATAGCAGAGGTTAATAAATACTTGAAACTTGCTTCTTTTGAATAATAACCTTTTGATGATGCAATCAAAAAATAAGTTGAAAAACTCATTAGTTCAACTGACACAAAAAGCGTCAAAAAATCGTTTGCTGAAATTATATTCATAGCCGCAAAAATTGCAGTTAAAAGTATTGCATGAAAGGTATATGCGTGTCGTTTCATAGTTTTAACAAGGTTTTTTGTTAAAAGTGCCGTAAAAAATCCGCATAATAAAATTGCAAAATCAAATAACAATGTGTAACTGTCTGACATTAAAGAATTGCGAAATGCAAAATATTGAGGTTCTGTTTGTACCGTTGAAAGAAAGACAATACTTAATGATATTCCAATAATTGAAATTAAACGTGCAAATCTGAATTGTCTTGGCGAAATACACATAGATAAAATTAGTTGAAGAATTATAAAAAATCCTAAGCAAGTTTG
>CAKVJE010000049.1 GCA_934754735.1 uncultured Candidatus Melainabacteria bacterium | reverse complement strand
CGCTCATACGAACAAAACCATCCAAACATCCAAATTAAATGGGTTGATGTACCATTTTCAGAAGGCGAAAAAAGAACACTAGCTGCCGTTATGACAGATAATCCGCCTGATTTAATTAACCTTAACCCTGATTTTTCAGCACTTTTGGCACAAAAAGGAACTCTGGAGGAAATCGACGAAACAGCAGTTTCAGATTTTAATCCCGAAATAATCAAAGCATTAAAATACAACGACAAACTTTATTCAATTCCTTGGTACGCAACAAGCGCAATTACAATCTATAACAAGGATTTGTTCCAACAATCAGGAATTATAAGACTTCCTAAAACATACAAAGAACTTTCTGCAATTTCCGAAAAAGTTAAAGAAAACACCGGCGCCTATGCTTATCTTCCTACTATTACAGAAAATGATACAATGGTTAAAATCTTAAACAAATACGGAATAGCGGACGCCGAAGACTATCCGCAAGCGCAAAAAGTTTTTGAAATGTTTAAAACTCTTTATCAAAAAAACTTAATTCCGCCAGAAAGCATCACATTTACTCATAGAGAAGCGTTAGAGCAATACATGGCAGGTAAAATTGTGTTTTATCAAGGCGGCGCAAATTTCTTGACAATGATTAAAGAAAACGCACCATCAATTTATGAACAAACCGATGTAACCGAACAAATTAAAGGCCCTGTTGGTCAAAATGATTTTTCAGTGATGAATTTTGTTATCCCTCTTAGAGCAAAACATAAAAAAGAGGCGTTGGATTTTTGTTTATACTTAACAAACGAACAAAATCAATTAGAACTTGCAAAAATGACAAACGTTATTGCAACAAATTCTAACGCATTAAAAGATAATTTTTACAATGATGATTCTACATTAGAAGCTAAAGCGCGTTCTATAAGCGCAAGACAAATTAATAAAATCACTCCGCAGCTTAAACAAAAACGCGGACAAAAAGAGATTAATACACTTGTAAACTCAGGCGTTCAATCTGTTTTATTAAATAAAGACTCTATAGAAAATGTTTTAAACAAACTTTCTCGCGATATTGCTGAATTTGAGGAGTAATTATTAAATTTTCTCTTTACAAAACTTAATATTTGACTTAAAAAAGGCAATTTTCAAATTGCTATGAACTTTATATATATACAGGATATCTAAAGTCATTACATAGCAGAAAAGAAAAGGAGAAATAAATGGCAAGAGTTCTTATTTCAATGCCCGAAGAATTTTTAGACAGAATCGATCAAGTAGCAGAAGGCGAAAACCGCACTCGTTCAGAATTGATTAGAGAAGCTTTAAGGAGCTATATGTATAAAAGCAGAGTAAAAGCTAATACTATGGCCGGCAAAAATGCAGCAATTTTGGAAGCGCTGCTGGATTAAGTATCATTCTCCCCTCAAACAAAAGACCCCGCTTTGTAATGAGCGAGGTCTTATCGTTTTTAAATTAACAAATAATTATTTTCTGTATTTGGCAAGAAAGTTTTTTTGTAACTTTTTGGAACTTCAATGTAAACATATTCTGTTTTCTTTTTAACTCCACATAAGCCGATTACAGAGTCGTGTTTGAAAAAATTTTTGATAAATTGCATATTTAATTCCTTTCCAAATTATGTTATAATCACTATATTCATTTAAGAATTTGTTTTTATAAGTCAATAGAAAGGTTAGAAAAATGGCAAAAATTACTAAAGAAATGGGAATTATGGAAATCGTGCAACAACATCCTGAAGCAGTTGCTGTATTCCAAAAATATGGTATGGGCTGTATCGGTTGCGCGGCTGCTCATTTTGAAAACTTAGAAGCAGGCGCTAAAGTTCACGGCTTTAATGCTGATGAAATGGTAGCTGAAATTAATTCATTAATTGAAGAATAAGAGTATAACACCCTCTCCCTTTACACCGCACCTTCCAACTGGTAAGCACAACTACTAGCTTGGAAGTGAAGCAGAAAACTTCCTCAAGGGAGGGACTTCAATACGTCCAATTAATGCAAATAAATTTGCGTAAAATAAACACAAGTGCTCCCCTCCCTTGGGGGAGGGTGCCGTAGGCGGGAGAGGGTCTTATTAAAATCAAATGTAAGTTGAGGTTTCACCCCAACAAAATTTATTTAGGAGAGTTTATTTTGTTAATCTGGCAATTTTTATGTGTGGTGGGTATTGCGTTCGTAATACTTGAAATTTTCACACCAAGTATGTTTTTCTTAAACTTTGCGCTTGCAGCTTTTATTACAGCCGGCGTTTCACTGATTACGCTGAATAAATTTGCACTTGTACTCGTATTTTTCTTGCTATCATTCTTGTCGTTTGTGTTTTTGAGACCTATTCTTCTAAGACGCGATTCTAAAGACACAGAAACAGGTATTGAGGGTAAATACATCGGCAAAACCGCTAAAGTTACAGAAGATGTAACAGCAGAAAAAGGCGTTATCACAATTTATGGTGAACGTTGGGAAGCAAGAAGCGAAAGCGGAGAATTGATTCCGACAGGAAGCGAAGTTAAAATTAACAAAAACGATAGTTTAATAATGTACGTTACAAAAATTTAGGAGAGAAAGAGTATGATTTCATTATCATTATTTTTGATTGCACTTGCGCTTATTTTTGTTGCAAAAGGCGTAGTTATCGTGCAACAAGCAGAAGTAGTTATTATTGAAAGATTGGGTAAATTTGATAGAGTTTTACAATCCGGTTTTAATTTCATAATTCCGGTAATCGAAGCACCTCGTGCGATTGATTGGAAAGTTACACAAAAAGGATTTGACGGTTCAAGCTATTCTGTAATTCAAAAGAGAACCAAGATTGACTTAAGAGAAGCCGTTTATGATTTTCCACGTCAAAACGTAATTACAAAAGATAACGTTTCAATTAGCATTAACGCACTTTTGTACTTCCAAATTGTTGACCCAAAATCAGCAGTTTATGAAATCCAAAATTTACCGGATGCGATTGAAAAATTAACTCAAACTAACTTAAGAAACCTTGTTGGTCAACTTGATTTGGACGAAAGTTTGGTTTCTAGAGACAAAATTAACCACGAACTTAGAGCAATTTTGGATGACGCTACAAACAAATGGGGCGTTAAAGTTAACAGAGTTGAATTGCAAGACATCATTCCACCTACTGATATTCAATCTGCAATGGAAAAACAAATGAAAGCTGAAAGAGACAGACGTGCAGCTATTCTTGAAGCAGAAGGTTTGAAAAAGTCCGCAGTTTTAAAAGCTGAAGGTGAAAAAGAAGCTGCAATCAATAGAGCAGAAGGCGAAAAGAAAGCAAATATTCTTAGAGCAGAAGGTGTAGCTCAAGCCAGAATCTTAGAAGCAGACGGCGAAAAAGAAGCTATCCAAAGAATTATCAACGCTTTAGCAGACAAAGGTCAACCTGATAAATATTTGATTGCGATGAAGTATTTAGAAACAATGCAAACAATCACAAGCGGTCAAAACAACAAAGTTGTTTATATGCCTTACGAAGCAACAGGAATATTGAGTTCGGTTGACGGTATTAAACAAATGTTGGATGCGAATAAGTAGACGACAATAAGCCCCTCCAGAGGAGAGAAATGCAAATTAAAAATGGCGCGAACTTTCAGTCCGCGCCATTTTTTATAAATTAAAATAAAGCTTTAATTCCCAAGAAAACTAATAAAACTCCCGCAAAAATTTCTAAGCCTTTTGTTGGAAAATATTTTAATTTGCCACCAATAGTAAAACCTAAAATAGAATTTATAAAAGTTACAAACGCTATAAGTAAAGCTGGTTTTAGAATGTGATTGCCAAATAGCGATAATGTAATACCTGCCGAAAATGCATCAATGCTGGTTGCAATTCCCACTAATAATAAACATTTAAAATCAATGCATAATCTCTGTTCTCTTTTTGGTTCAAAAGCTTCCAGTATAATTTTACATCCTAAGTATATGAATATTAAACATACTATTAATCCTGCGTAAGGCTCAATAAATGCTTTTACAAAATTTGTTAAATAATATCCGATTATCGGCATTATACCTTGAAACAAGCCGGTACAAACAGCAAGTGAGAGAGCATTTTTTAAGCGCTTTTGAGTAAACGTTATGCCATACGAAAACGATACGACGCAAGCGTCGATAGATAGTGCGATTGCAAGTAGTATTATTGAGATGTATGACATTTTAAAAACAGCCCCCACCCGAATTTCTAAGTTTCGAATTTAAAAATTCTCAACTTGAAATTCTACCCTCCCCCGCGGAGAGGGGATACACTAAAATACATCTGTCTTTATCGGATTTTTGAACTTCGTAATACTTCCTTGGAATAGAAGCTTAACTGTTCCGACAGAACCGTTTCTGTGTTTTGCAATGATGATTTCGGCTTCACCTTTGTTAGCAGCCTTTTCAGCTTCTTCCTCTTCATCATTTGCGTTTTTATAATATTCATCACGATAAATAAACATTACGATATCGGCGTCTTGTTCGATAGACCCTGATTCTCTCAAGTCTGAAAGCATTGGACGTTTATCTGTTCTACTTTCTACCGCACGTGATAACTGTGAAAGAGAAATAATCGGAACATTAAGTTCTTTTGCTAAGATTTTTAGACCTCTTGAAATACTTGAAATCTGCTGCATACGGTCTTCTCTACCCGTTCCTTCAATCAACTGCAAGTAGTCGATTACGATTAAGCCCAAATTCTTTTCTGCCATCGCTAAACGTCGACATTTTGCACGAATATCCGTAATCGTACAGCCTGCTGTATCGTCGATATAGATTGAAGCTTCTGAAAGATCATTCATTGCAACAGCTAGTTTTTCCCAGTCTTTTGCTTGCATATTTCCTGTTTTAAGTCTTTGAGAATCTACTTCGGCTTCAGAGCATAGTAAACGTTGTACTAATTGCCCCTTTGACATTTCTAAAGAGAATATAGCAACAGGAGTTTTGGCTCTAAGCGCAACATTCTGTGCAATGTTTAATGCGAATGCGGTTTTACCCATTGCAGGACGCGCCGCTAAGATAATCAAGTCAGAACGTTGCAAACCGTTTAGCATTGCATCTAAATCGTAGAAGTCTGTAGGAACGCCTGTTAATTGACCTTTGTTATTATATCTTTCTTCTATTTTTGCGTAAGTATCATAAACAATATCTTTGATTGGAGAAAGTGACTTTGAAGCTTTTGCAGACGCAATATCGAAAATTAATTTTTCTGCAAGCTCTAGAGATTCTTCAATCGGATTCAGGTCATAACCTGATGAAACGATTTCTGAACCTGCATTAATCAAAGAACGCTTAATTGCTTTTTCTTGAACAATTCTTGCATAGTATTCAACGTTAGTTGTGGTAATTGTTTTATAGCTCAAATCGTTTACAAACGCACGACCGCCAACAAGCTCTAATTTTTGATTGATATTAAGAATATCTGAAACAGATACGATATCGATTTTATCTTGACTGTTATATAGCTGTAACATAGCGTCATAAACATATCTATGAGCCGGTTTATAAAAAGATTCCGGCTTTAGCTGTTCTACAATCTTGTTCATACAATTCGGGTTAACCAAAATTGCACCTAAGATTGCTTCTTCTGCGTCTATATTTTGCGGCATTAAATGTGATAAGTCTTCTGTTTGTTGTGATGTTTTTTTACGATTTGAATAAGATGTTGCCATTGAATTCTCCTTGAAACATGACCTTCAAACATGAGTTTAACAATAACATTGTTCTTATTCAACAATGATTAAGAAATGTTTTCAGTTATTTTTTATGATAAACACCTCACCTTTTTACACGACACTTTCCTACTGGTAAATACAACTACCGGCTTGGAAATGAAGTGAAAAATCTTTTTATTCGCAATAAAAGGGATAGAAAAGGACATTAAAAAACTTTTTATTTCAAAATAGTTCTTACTTTTTCTTCTTTATTGTGATAAAAGAAGAAAAAGTAAGCAAAAAGAAGAAAAAACATACCGTTTTCTACGCTCTTACGAGCGTGGTTCAAATGGATGTAGCGGGTAAACCCGCACTCTTGCGCTCGCTAAAAAACGCTCGCGGCGCGAATGTCGTTCAATTTTAGTCTTGACTCAACATTTGCTATATAACTATATTGATTTTATTTTAGAGTTTTTTGCAAATTATCATGGACAGTAGTGCCAGAAGGAGGGAATACGTTGAACTTGTAATCTCACGTGAGAGGATGACTTGGAACTCTAAAATGAGCTAGTAGTTTTTCTTATGTCATCCGACAAAGTATGAAAAGTCTTTTTGCTTACTTTTTCTCCAGAAAAAGTAAGAAGCTTTACAATCCTCCCCCTTTTTGTTAGGATTTAGGTATACTTATAAAGAATTATAGGGAGATGAATAAATTGAAAACCAGAATGAAAACAAACAATTGCGGTGAATTAAACCTAAGCAATTTAAATGAAGAAATTACACTATCCGGTTGGGTTTCTACAGTTAGAGACTTGGGCGGTATTTTGTTTATCGAATTAAGAGACAGAAGCGGATTTTTTCAACTTGTAGCTAACCCACAAGTTAATCCAGATGTACATAAAGTTTTTGAAAAAGTTAGAAATGAATATGTAATCATGGTTAAAGGTAAAGTTACAAAAAGACCTGAAGAAACTTATAACGAAAAATATCCTACAGGCCAAGTTGAAATGTATCCTGAATCAGTTGAGATTTTAGCTGAATCAAAAGTTTTACCTTTCGTTCTTGGCGACGAAAGCGTTTCAGAAGATATCAGACTTAAATACAGATATTTAGATATCAGAAACGAAAAAATGTTACACAACTTGAAAACAAGACACAACATTGTTCAAGCTGTTAGAAATTATTTGAACAACCAAGACTTTATGGAAGTTGAAACTCCTATCTTGATTAAAACAACTCCGGAAGGCGCAAGAGATTATTTAGTACCTTCTCGTGTTCAAGAAGGTAAATTCTTCGCGCTTCCTCAATCACCACAGATTTTCAAACAATTATTAATGGTTGGTGGTATTGAAAAATATTATCAAGTCGCAAAATGCTTCCGTGATGAAGATTTGAGAGCTGACAGACAACCTGAATTCACTCAAATCGACATGGAAATGTCTTTTGTTGAACAACCTGATGTAATTAAAATGGTTGAAGGTTTGTTAGTTGATGCGTTCAAAGCTGCCGGAGTAGAAATTAAACCTCCATTTACTCAAATCACTTGGCAAGAAGCAATGGATAGATTTGGTTCTGATAAACCTGATACAAGATTTGGTTTAGAATTATTTGATATTGGTGATATTATTTTACAATCTAACTTTGATATCGTTAAAAAGACTCTTGAAAACGGCGGTATTGTTCGTGGTATCAGAATCCCTGGTGGTGCTAAATATTCAAGAAAAGATATTGATGATATTACAAAACTTGCAGTATCATTTGGTGCTAAAGCATTAGCTAATATTATATACTTGGAAGACGGTTCTGCAAAATCTCCTGTATTGAAATTCGTTACAGAAGAACAAGCAAAACAAATTCAAGAAAGAGCTGGTGCTGAAGCCGGAGATATTATTTTCTTCGTAGCTGATAAACCAAAATTAGTTTACGATATTATGGGCAGATTAAGATTGCACTTCGGAAAATCATTGAACTTGATTGACGAAAACAAACACAACTTGTTGTGGGTTGTTGACTTCCCAATGTTCGAATGGTCAGACGAAGAAGGCAGATTTATGGCAATGCACCACCCATTCACTTCTCCAAACTTGGAAGATTTGGATAAATTGGATAGCGGAGATTTGGGCAATGTTAAATCAATTGCTTATGATATCGTTTATAACGGAACTGAATTAGGCGGTGGTTCTGTAAGAATCCATTCATCTGAAGTTCAAAAGAAAATCTTTAAAGCATTAGGATTAACAGAAGAAGAAGCAACAGAAAAATTCGGATTTATGGTTAACGCTCTTCAATATGGTACTCCGCCACATGCCGGTTTGGCTATCGGTTTGGATAGATTGGTTGCATTACTTTGCAGAACTGACTCAATCCGTGACGTTATCGCATTCCCTAAGAATGCAAGTGCTAAGTGCTTGATGAGTGATGCTCCGGGTGAAGCTTCATTGCAACAATTGAGAGAATTGCACATTAAGAGCACAGTTAAGAAAGACTAAATCCTATATTTATAATAAAAGAGACCGTTTCAATATTGAATCGGTCTTTTTTTATTATTAAAAATAGTTTTTAATGCCCTGCAAGCGCACTGCCTAAATAATACACGCAGAATGCTACAAACCATGCGATTGAGCATTGCATTAAGACTACAAGCGTTGCATAGCGTTTGCCTAATTCACGCCTTACAGTTGCAATTGCAGCCACGCAAGGTGTGTACAATAAACAGAAAACTAAGAACACAAATGCGGTCAGTTGACTGAATAATCCGCAATCTTTTATATCGCCGACAAGAATACTTAATGTACTTACAACGCTTTCTTTCGCCATAAAGCCTGTAATGAACGCTGTTGCAATTCTCCAATCCGCAATTCCTAAAGGTTTAAACACAGGAACAAGGAAGTTGCCTAAAATTGCAAGTAAACTATCAGCAGGATGTGAAACAAGATTTAATTTAACATCAAAAGATTGTAAAAACCAAATTACTATTGTAGCCCAGAAAATTATTGTAAAAGCTTTAGTTACAAAATCTTTTGCTTTCATATAAATCAATCTGTAAACATTTACAAAACTTGGCATTCTGTAATTTGGAAGTTCCATAACAAAAGGTACGGCTTCGCCTTTAAAGAAAAAGTATTTCATTATGTAAGCTAAAATTATGCCCACAAAAATTCCCAATAAATATAGACTAAGAATTACAACTGCCTGATGTTGTTTAAAGAATGCAGCTGTAAACAATGCGTAAACAGGAAGTTTCGCTGAGCAACTCATAAATGGAGTTAAGAAAATTGTCATTTTTCTATCACGTTCTGAAGGCAAAGTTCTGGTTGCCATAATCGCCGGAACTGAACAGCCAAAGCCGATTAGCATAGGCACAAAACTTCTTCCGGAAAGTCCGATTTTTCTTAAAGCTTTGTCCATAAAAAACGCTACTCGCGCCATATAACCGCTATCTTCAAGAATTGACAAGAAGAAAAACAGAGTTACGATTACAGGCAAGAAGCTCAAAATGCTTCCTACACCTTGAAAAATACCGTCGATAATTAATGAATGCACGACAGGATTTAAACCATAAGCCGTTAATGCATTATCAGCAATATTAGTTATAAATACGATTATTGCATCCATAAGGCTCGTCAAAAGCGTTCCTAAAGGCCCGAAAGTTATATAGAAAATAAATCCCATAATGGCCAAAAATGCTGGAATGGCGGTGTATTTACCTGTTAAAATTCTATCTGTTTTTGTAGAAATCTTTTGACCTATTGTTTCAGTCGGTTTTGAAACAAAATTTGCACAAAGATTTTCTATGAATGTAAACCTCATATCGGCAAGTGCAGCTTCGCTATCAAGTCCTGAGTCTTCCTCAAGTTCTTTAATAATGTGGTTGCAAGCATCAATTTCATTTGTGTCCAAATCTAAAGCATCAAGTGTAATTTGGTCTTTTTCGGTTAATTTTGTCGCTGCAAATCTTGTCGGAATTTTAACCGCATGCGCGTGATCTTCGATTAAATGTTCAATTGAGTGGATACATCTGTGAACAGGGCCGTCTGCGCAGAAATCAATGCGTTTTGGATGATCACCGTATTGCGCAACATTAATTGCGTGGTCGATTAGTTCACCTATGCCTTCGCCTTTTGATGCAGAAATCGGAATTACAGGCACGCCAAGCGCCATTTCTAAACCGTTCACATCAATGCTTCCACCGCTTTCAGCAACTTCATCCATCATGTTAAGAGCAATTACCATTGGAATATCCAACTCTATAAGTTGCATTGTAAGAAATAAATTTCGTTCAATATTTGTCGCATCAACAATGTTGATAATTCCGTCAGGTTTTTGTTTTAGGATAAAATCACGAGTTACAACTTCTTCATTACTATATGGTGAAAGTGAATAAATCCCCGGAAGGTCTGTAATTGTTGCATTTTCGTAATGTTTGATAACGCCGTCTGTTCTATCAACCGTAACCCCGGGGAAGTTTCCAACATGTTGATGTGAACCTGTGAGTTTGTTGAAAAGCGTTGTCTTTCCGCAATTTTGATTACCTGCAAGCGCAAAATGTACATTTTCTTTTAACTTAATTCGTTTTGCGCCGTCAATTTGTTCTTCACCAATCATAGAGTGGTCAATATCTTCAAAAACTTTGTTTTTGCGAGGATAATCGTGGGCATCGTGAATATCTTTGAGAATGATTTTTGACGCATCAGATTTTCTAATTGTAAGTTCGTATCCGCGCACTCTGATTTCTAAGGGGTCTCCCATTGGTGCAGTTTTAATTAATTTAACTTCCACATTTGGAGTTAAACCCATGTTCAAAATATGGTTGCGAAGCGCTTTATCTTCGCATTCAATTGATTTTATATATCCTTCTTTTCCAACAGGCAAATTATCTAAAGTTGTCATTTTAACCTCAAAACTTCCTATTTATATTATATGTGCTAAAATTTTTACAGATATAAATAATTTAGAACATTTATAAAACGACTATCTTGTCTGTATTAAAAATACAATGTAAAAACTTCTTTTGGCTTAATTTTTGCATGTCCGCCTCTTATAAACATCAACCAAATTCCTGTTCCAAAGAGGGGAGTTGCAATAACCGCCAACGGATGCAACCAGATAGCGCGATTTGCACCGGTTTTTGTAACTTCGCCATATAAAGGTCTTTCATCAATCGAAAAATTACCGATTACAAAATCAGCAGGTGCGCCCCACATTGAATTCATAGAAATATTTTCAATTCTAGCCTTTACAACAGTTCCAGCGGGATACAATTTATTCTTAAATTTCACCTCGTCAAGAGTTTCAAACTCTATAATCTGACCTTCTTCGCGTTTTTGTTTCGTAGAGAACTTTTCTCTAATACAAATCCGAACAGGAATATCATTTTCTGAAATCATGTGATATGGTCTTTGAACAATCTTGCTATCCGCATTAGGCAATATCTCGATTATTCTGACATTTTGTCTTTTAACAGAGGTGTAATTTCTGTTTTCTACAAAATCGTCTTCTATTTTAGGCGGCTGATACTTTCTAATTTTCAAATCCTTGCTCAAAGTCGACTCTACAAACTCATCCTCAATCATGCCGGCACTCGGCAGAATTAATAGACTTGATACAAGAAATAAAACAAAGAATCTTATCATAGATAGTGAACTTTTTTGTTGGAATTTGTTTTGACTTTTTCTTGGAACTTAGCGCGATTTTTCTGTGAAGTTAGCAAGAAGTTTTGGTAATAAATGTTGTCCTTATAAGCATTATTAACAAGGTATTCCGGATACTTTTTGTAGATGTATTCATAAACTTCCATCATTCTTCTTGTTGATAAAGGATGCGTTGAAAAGACTTCATAATGACCCTGCGGGAAGTTTTTACTCATTACTACAATCATCGCAACAGGATTATAGCCGGCATTAACAAGATAATCTATCGCGCGTTTATCAGCTTTTAGTTCATATTTTCTCGGAGAATAGCTCATAGCAATACAAGTTCCTATACCTCTAAACGGACCAACATAAGTATCTACACTATGTCCGATTTCATGAGCAAGAATTGCTGCAAGTTCATCTTCGGTTTCGCATCTTTCATAAAGCGAACGATAAATTACAATCATACGACTTCTAGTATCACAATAGGCATTGATTTTTCTGGTTGTCGCCAATGCAAACATAGCTCTGGTTTGAATTCCATTTGCATTCAGAAGTCTAAAACCAACTTCGCTAACTTTGCGCTGTTCTTTAGCACTTTCCTTAGCTGAAATAAGAATACCATCAGCAGCAAATGCCGGTGCTAAACAAAGTGCAAATGTTAGAATTAAGCCAAAAATTTTATTCATCAATTAGCTCTTAAAATTGTTCCAAGAATCTCTTATCGTTGTTGAAGAATAATCTGATATCATCAATTGCGTATTTAAGCATAGCAAGTCTTTCTACGCCCATACCAAATGCGAAACCGGAATAAACATCAGGATCGATTCCAACACCTCTAAGAACATTTGCGTCAACCATACCGCAACCAAGAACTTCTAACCAGCCTGTTCCACTACAAGTGCGACAGCCTTTGCCTTGGCACATAATACATTGAACGTCAACTTCTGCAGAAGGTTCTGTAAATGGGAAAAAACTGCTTCTAAAACGAGTTGGACGAGCTGCACCAAAATACAATCTGATAAATTCGTTCAAAACACCTTTTAAATCACCGAACGTAATATCTTTATCAACATACAATCCTTCAATTTGATGGAAGAAATTATTCTTACGAGCGTTAATGTTTTCGTTTCTGTAAACTCTACCCGGAGAAATTACCTTGATAGGTGGTTTTTGATTTTCCATAACGTGAATTTGAGCACCTGAAGTTTGGCTTCTCAATACAACGCCTTCCATACCTTTTACATAGAATGTATCTTGTACATCTCTTGCGGGGTGGTCTTTTGGAACATTTAACATATCAAAGTTATAGTATTCTGTTTCAACTTCAGGAGATAAATTCGGTGCTACAACTGAAAATCCAAGATTTTGAAAAATTGTTACGATTTCGTTTGTTGTAGAAGTTAGCGGGTGAACTTTACCTTGTGGAATATATTTACCACTCAAAGTAATATCAATTCTATCTTTTTGCAATTTTTCATTAAGTTCTCTTTGATAGAAAATATCATGCTTATCTTTCAATAAACCTTCAAGCTCTTGTGTAATTTTGTTAGCTAATGCGCCAACAACACGTTTGTCTTCGTCAGACAAATCTTTTAAACCTTTTTTGATTGAATTAAATTCACCTTTACGGCTTAAATATTTCAATCTAATTTCATCTATATCACTAATTGATTGAGCTTGCTCAATATCTGCTTTTGCTGAGTTATAAATATTTTCCAACTGTTCTTTCATACTATTTCTCCTTACTGAAATCATAGCGCAGAGAGGGCGAATTGTAAAGAATTAAAGTTACAGCACTCCTGAAAAAATCACGCTTGGAGTTTGTTCAACTTCTTTATTTCCCCAGCCTTTAGCTTTAGCCGATGTTGTAATAAATAATTTCTTTTGCGCTCTTGTAATTGCAACATACAAAAGTCTTAAGCTTTCTTCAGAATTAAATTCTTTGAGCTCTAATTCTGATTTGCGCTTGTATTTTG
>CAKVJE010000048.1 GCA_934754735.1 uncultured Candidatus Melainabacteria bacterium | reverse complement strand
CAGCAGGTAGTGTTTCTCAAATCAGAGAATGCTGCAACATGCTTATGCATATTGCTAAATCTCAAAACATTTCAATTATTGTAATCGGGCATGTTACAAAAGAAGGTAATATTGCAGGGCCTAAAGTTTTAGAGCACATGGTAGATACGGTTATCCAATTTGAAGGTGATAAGACTAAGACTTACAGAATTCTACGTTCTATTAAAAATCGTTTCGGTAATACCTCTGAAGTAGGCATCTTTGAAATGAGTGCTACTGGATTGACAGAAGTTATCAACCCTAGTGAATTGTTTTTGAAAGAATATAATCAAACCCAAACTCCGGGGAGTACGATAATTGTAACAAGCGAAGGTACTCGTCCTTTGTTGGTTGAAATTCAAGCATTGGTAGGAACTACACCTTATCCTGCACCGCGAAGAATTGCAAATGGTGTTGACACGGGGCGTGTTTTGCAGATTTTAGCGGTTTTAGAAAAAAGAATTGGTTTAAACCTATCAAAACAAGATGTTTATGTAAATGTTATTGGTGGTATTGATGTTAATGAGCCTGCTGCAGATTTAGGCATTGCTCTAGCAATTGTAACTTGCGTTCGTGATGTAGTTTTTGACCCGCAAACCGCAATTATTGGTGAAATTGGTTTGTCCGGTGAAATCAGAGCCGTTAATCATATTGAAAAACGCATTAACGAAGCACAAAAACTCGGCTTTAAACGAATTATAATACCGGATTCAAACGATGTCCAAGATGATTTTAAAGGCATACAAATTGTTAAGGTTAAGAGAATTTTGGAAGCGATTACGCGAGGAATTAAACACGACTAGTCAATGTAAGTAGGATCTAGTAATCGAACTGTGAACTTGCTACCAGCTGGAATTGACACATGTCCTCCTTTAGTAAAAAACGCGCAAATTGGGGATGTTAGTGTGTTTAAGCCTAAGCAAATTGTGCCATAAGCAAGTGGAAATGGTGATAAAATAAATGTAGAACCATCGCCACCAAGGTTAACGGTCAAAGTCATCATTTTATTGAACAATGTTCTTCCCCAATTCCCTTTTTTCCAAGTAGTTTGCAAATATGTTCTATCACCTTTGATATTGTTTAAAAATATTTTTTGTGAATTAGCTTTTGTAACATAAGCATTTACAGGAATCGTTTGTCCTTTGTATATCATGCTCTGAATTCTTATAACAACCAAACCCCCATTACAAGTGATTTGGGGCTGGTGAGAATCCAAAATTTTCCCCACAAAAACTGTTCCGGCCGGTATTGTATATTTCTTTTTAACTATTGGAGTTTTGACTGCAAATCTCACAGTAGTTCCTTTTTGTTGCCAATCAGAAATTTTTGCAGAATTTACTACTTCAAATGTTGAACCGGCATGTATTTTTACATTCCCTTGTTTTAGAACCGGAGGTGGATTATAAACTTCTGGCTTTGTTGTCGTAACTTCAGCTTCTTTATATTTGCTGATTTCAGGAAGAGCTGGTAATGTATCTTCCAAATTTTCAGTATGTGTATCTTTAACTAACTTAGAAGAATTATAATTTTTTCTAATATCGTCATCAACCGTCAAATCTAAATCAAAAGCTATTATTGGTTGAGAAACTGATAATAATATTAAACTAATTAAAAAAGCTCTTTTCATTGAAATTATTTTACCAAGAAAAATCTTAATCTGCTAGTCTTAGAAGGAGATTATAAATCTTCATCAATTTTATTATTTTTACGTCTAAAACGTTTTACTTCTTTTTCGTCGCAGCCTAAAACTTCATTTAGATGATTTATCAATTCTTCTGAATGATAGCACATAGCATGTTCAGTTTTGTGGTGGATATCAACCAAATGATAATGCATTGCCATTTCAACCTGAATTAGAGCTATATTATAATTATAAAGGCTTTCTACGTAGCATTGAACTGCTTTAATATAATCTTTTCTTGCGTTTTGTAATGCAATATAGTTCAATTCTCCTGCTTTGTACTTAGCTTCTACAAGCTTATAATTTGCTGAAGCTTGTTTTGCTTCCAGTTGAGCTACAGGTATTTGGCGACTTGACTTATCATAATTATTGAAAGCCCGCTTAACTTCAAAATATAAATCTTTTTTAAAGAGTGTAATTTCATTGTCTGCAAGTTTTACTTGCGCGTCAGCACCTTTGATTGAATGCTTTAATTCCATGAGATTGACTGATGAGCTGAGATTAACTCCAACTTTTAAACTGTTATTTGAAGCTTCGTTTGTATTATTAAATCCGTATCCGGCGTTTGCAGATAGCTCTGGAAAGTACGCGCGCTTGATATAAATCAGTGATTGCTCCATTGCATTCTTTGTTGAAATTAAAACTTGTAAATCCGGACTGTTGTCATAAGCCATTTGCACAGCTTTATCACGCGAAAATTTGAACTTGTATTCTTCAAAATTCTGCGTTTCTTTTGTAGAATTAAGCGAAAAATCATTCTCAAACCCAAAAGTTTTTGTATTTTTTATGTTATAATCCGGTTGAGAATCAAGATACATTGAATTATTTAAATCAACCTTCGCGTTTAAAAAGTTATTTTTTGCGTTCAAGAGTCTTACTTCTGCTTCGTTTAAACTCATCTTCGCAGTAGTTAAATCCGGTTCTTGTTTAGAAATTTTAAAAATATTCTTATTAATTTCAACATTATTTTCTGCAATTTTCAATAATGCTTGCGCTCTTAGTAGTTTATAATATTTTTCTTTTACGTCAAATAAAGTTGAACACAAACTATCCATAAATTCGTATTCTGCGCCAAGTTTATAAAATTCTTCCATTCGAATGTTTGCTGTAGTTCTACCGAAATCCCAAATCATTTTATTAACAGAAACTCCGATATTAGGAAGTTCTCGATAATGATTATTATAATAAATGCTGTTAGAATTGTTTTCGTTATAATACCCAACACCGGCCCCAATAACAGGAAAGTATTGAGATTTTGCGATACCAACATTGCTTTTAGCAATATCGAGATAATATTTTTTACGCTTAATTTTTGGACTGTTTCTAAATGCCGTTGCAACGCAATCTAAGACAGATAAATTCGTTCCATCTTTAATTATAACCGTTTTAAATAACTCATCATCTGCATGTGCAAAAGCTAAATTATATCCGGCAAACAAAAACGCGCATGTTAGTATCGCAAATTTTTTCATACTTTAATTATACTATACTTGTCAAGTTTTTCTTATTTAGCTATTGCTTAATAAATCTAACATTGCTTTATGCAACTTAACATTATGGACTCTCAAATAGTCTACGCCTTTTTGTGCAAGCGGATATGAAATTGCGACGCTCAATTCATCTTTTAACAAGTTATTGCAAGTATTTATTCCAAGTAAACTTTTTCTTGAAACTCCAACCATTATCGGACAATTCAGAGAATAAAATTCTTCTATTTTATTCAAAATTTGGAAATTGTCTTCTCTTTTTTTGCCAAAACCTATTCCTGGGTCAATGACAATTTTGTTAATATCTTTTGAATTCGCAAGTTCAATTTTTTCTTTTAAACTTAAAAAGATTTCTTCTACAACATTTGAATATTCTTTGTAATCTTCGGTTTTGTCTGTCGAATGTTGAATAATAATTTCCGCATCATATTTTGAAATCACATCAATCATACGTGAATCATAATCAAAGCCGGAAACATCATTAATAATCTTTACTCCGTAATTTAAAACATAGTCTGCGACTCCTGAACTTCTGGTATCAATACTGATTTTATCAGATAAATTTTCTTTCTGCGCAAATTCTAAAATCGGTTTTAACCTTTGAATTTGCTCTTGCGCTGGAACTGCTTGCGCATTCGGGCGTGTACTTTCTGCGCCAATATCAATTAGGCTTGCGCCATCTTCAAGCATTTTTACAAAATGTTTTTTTGCAGAATTAATATCGGTATAAATCCCACCGTCAGAAAAAGAATCAGGAGTTACGTTTAAAATCCCGACAAGTTTTGTTTGTCTTTTTTGCGGAACAAGAAAATCTAAAATATTTTTCCCTAAAATAGCAAGTCTAAAAGGCTGTGATTTTAGTTTGTTTGCAATTTTTTCTAATTGTCTATAACTTCCACACAAAATTGCATCAGATTTTTCAATATTTCCGGTTATAACATTTCTGTTTACAGCGCAATCTGCGCCAAAAATCAGGGCTGTTTGTTTTAAAATATTTGCTTGAGCAACACTTAAATCAAAAATCTTGATATTTGCATACCTAAATTTATTCTCAGCTATTTTTAAATAGCCGGAATCAAAACCGATTTGCTCAAGCTCGTTTTCAATAGAGCTGACTTTTTTTAACACAAAATCACTCATCAAAGAAATTTTAGCACAAAATTGGTATAAAAGGTTAAACTTTCAAAACTTCAAGATGAATTGCGCGCACAACGGCTTGTACTCTATTGTGCACTCCAAGTTTTTGGTAGATATCTTCTAAGCAGGACTTAATTACTGATATTGAAACATTTAATTCAGCTGAAATCTGTTTGTTATGATACCCCTCTGCAACCAATTCTAAAATACGTAATTCTTGTTCTGTTAGTAAACTCATTTAAAATTCCTTCAAATGTCCTTTTTTCATTTTCTTATAAACAGTATCCAAGTGTCTATCAGCCGTTTGGCCTTTTTTAAAAAATCCATGCTTTTATAATGGTTTTTGGTATAATAAAAAAGTAATAATTTCGAATTTTGGGAGAGATAAATGGATTTAATACAGTCAATTTTAATGGGTATAGTGCAAGGCTTGAGCGAATTTTTACCAATTTCAAGTTCTGCACACTTAGTTTTTACTTCAAACTTTTATAAAGTTTTTAAGGGGATTGAAATTGTGCAAGAATCAAACCAAGAAGTCTTTCTTGACATAATGTTACATTTAGGTACATTAATTGCGGTATTAATATTCTTTAGAAAAGAAATTTGGCAAATTCTTAAAGCGCTTTATTGCGGCTTAAAAAATAAAGATTATTCTTCACATGATTTTAAAATTGGTGCTTATATATTTTTAGGTACAATTATTACTGTATTAATCGCATTCCCAATGAATGAAGTTGCGGAGTTTTTGGTGTTCAAACCTTCGATTGTAGGCGGATTGTTGATTGGTACAGGTGTTTTGCTTTTATTCAGCGAATGGTGGGCAAAAAAACACCCTGATAAAAAAGAAATTTCTCTTAAAAGTTCAATTTTTATTGCAATAGCACAAGGTCTTGCAGCACTTCCGGGATTTTCTCGTTCCGGTTTAACAATTGCAACAGGTCTTTTAAGCGGTTCAGATAGAACTACTGCCGCAAAATATTCATTTTTGCTTAGTATTCCTATAATTTTAGGTGCTTCTATGGTTTATCCGCTTGTTAAATTAGATTTTGCAGAAGTTGTTACATATAATTGGACTGCAATTATTATTGGCACAATTGTTTCAGGAATTGTCGGTTATCTTTGTATCAAATACTTTTTGCAATTTGTATCAAAATTCTCATTGGGAGTTTTTGGATACTATTGTTTGATTATGGGCGTTGTAACTGCGGTTTTCTTTACATTGAATTAATATTAAATAAAACTAATTTACTTAAGTAGCGGTTTTTTATTGCTGAAATTTATGTTAAAATCATCTTATGCTTAATAAATTATCAACGATATTTGAATGTTCAAGAGTTTTTGCGCTTCCAATGACAATAATGTCTTGGCTTGTTATATTTACATACTCTTCTCTAGTTGCAGGGAATGCTAAATATGGAATAATCGCGCTTATCGCAGTATCATTAGTTCATTTGGCAGCGAATATTCTGGACGATTATTTTGATTATAAAACATTAATTAAGCAAGTAGGTTTCGATAAGAAAGAATATCTTAAAAACACACAAAAAACAAAATGTAGATATTTGATTTCCGGTCGAGCGAAAGAACAAGAAATTTTGGCACTTGCCGGCATGTATCTTTTTATTGCAGCTCTTATAGGATTATTCTTTTATTTTAGATGTGGTGTTGGAGTAATATATTATGCATTGGTCGGCGGATTTATTGCTATTCTTTATTCCTTTTTATCTAAAATAAAACTTTCTGAAATAGCGATTGCGATAGCCTACGGGCCGGCGCTTTTTGGTGGAATTTATTATGTAATGACAAAAACATATTCTTGGGAAGTTTTTATTTTATCAATTCCGACAGCAATTGTAACAGTAATTTTGCTTTATATTCATACAGTAATGGATTATGAATTTGATGTAAATGAAGGACATAATACGCTTGCAAACTCTTTTGATTCTCCGCTTGATTCGCTAGTTGTTTTAAAATATTTGCTTATTGCAGCATATTTAGCACCAATTCTCTTATGCTTGCTAGATATTGCAGATTGGCAAGTTTTGCTTACTTGGTTTACGATACCGCTTGCAACGGATTTGTATCAATCAATGGTTGAATATACTACTAATCCGGAATCTATACCTAAACACAAGTGGTTTCATTTTCCAATGGAAGACATGCGCGGAGCTCCTAGTTTTATGACAAGAATGTTTCAATCAAGAAATTTGGCAATATATTATACAGTATTTTTAGTTTTGGGTTTAGTTTTTTCAATGAATTAGTTTGTAAACGCTAATAAACAACCGGAATGAACTTTGCTCATTCCGGTTAGTATATTAAAAATTTTCTATTTTTAAGCTGTTTTCTTTGTTTGTTCTTCAACCCAATTTGAGTAATTTTGTTTAAAGTTTTCTGCAAATGTGTCAAGTAGAGTTCTTGTGTTGAGTGAGCTTTTTGAGTGATGACCGAAACCAATAAGTCCAACTCCTACTAAAGCAGCTGTGACGCCACCGACTGCCCAACCCACAGGACCAAGTACAGCTAATCCAGCTGATGTTGCAGCTAGTGTACCTGCTCCAGCTGCAGCAGATGCTGCAGTTACTCCAACAGCTGCACCTGCTCCAACTGTTACTCCAGTAGCTGCACCTATTGCACCTGCTCCAGCTGTACTAGCAGCTACACCACCAAAGCTCTTACCACTAGAAGTCATACCCCATACAGCAGAATTAACAGCCAATTTTTTAGCATTATTAAAGAATTTATTAAATGTGCCTTCATCAAATGTTACACCTTTTTGGGCGCACATTGCTTTTGCTTTTGTCATCATTTGTGTTTTTAATTGATCAATCATTTGTTCTGCTAATTTAACATAGTAATCAGCCCCATGCTTTTTAGTAGTTACAGTTTTGCCACTAAAATACAAATCTCTGGCATTTGTTAAAGTTCCTTTTTCATCTTCAACATTAATTGCGGACAAATCTAAATCGCCCAAATACATTTCACCAGTTTTATTTGCTTGTACTTTAGCATTCATTGTTGTTTTAATACTTGCTTGGAATAATTCATCAAACTTATCAACCATATTTTTTATATTGATATAAGCATGACCTTTTTTAGATAGACCTCTTGCGCCTCTTCCAGTCACTATTTCATCTGTGTTTAAAGTATCTTCAATTGATTGTGACCAAATATTATCAAATTCGGTTTTGATATCATCAAATTTCATGCCTTTTGATTCTAACATTGTTGTTATTTGTTGAATGTATTGATTTTTCAATGCATCTTGATTTAGAAGTTCTCTGGCTTTATCTTTTGCTTTTTCAAATGAACCTGATTTACCTTTGCCTCTTTCATGAATTGTGCCATTACCTTGAACATCTGTGTATCCTTCAATAACGTTGAAATCTATTTTTGACGAATCAATTTTGTAGTTGCTACCGCTAAGTTCATCTATTGTCATGTTTTCTTGAATAATTGTATCTTTTTTAGATACAGTGCTCAAGCTTGCAATTGCAGTTTCCATATCAGCCTTCAAAGTTGCAGCATCCGTGTAACTTTTCAAAGCTGTTGTAATAGCATTTGTTGTTGCAATGTTTCTGCTACCAAGTTTAACTGTAACACCATTGTTAACTGCTTCTGTCAAGAAGTCTTTCGCGTATTCTTTTAATTGAGTTAATTCATCGCTATCGATATATGTACCGAAACTTGAAGCTTTAGTTGTAAATGTATCTGCTGCATTTTTCATTTTTTCAGCATTTGTTTGGTTCATAAATGCTTCCAAATGCGCTTTCAATTCTTCTTGCGTGCATTTTGGATTGGCTTTAATATATTTATTAGCTTCGGTTTCTAATGCTTGTCCAATTTTCTTTTGAGCTGTTTCAGAAATTGCATTTTCACTAGTTCCTTTTGTGTCCACACTTGTTGTGTTAATACCATTAATTAAATCGTCTAAAACTTGTGATTTAAATGTGCTTGGATCATTTGCTAAAACATTTTTCTTTATTTCAGCATATTTTGTAGGTAAAGCTTTTTCAAACGCTTCTGCCATGCCTGAAATATCATCTTTATAATTTTCAGAAAATTCAGTAATATAGTTAGTCAATTCTAAAGTAACTTGAGCGATGTATTGAGATTTTGTTCCGCTAAAATCTTTTGTGATATCTTTGCTCATATTATTAATTGCTGTTTGCATCTTGTATTTTTGTTCGTAAACAGCCATTTCATTTTCGTCAATTTTATCATCGCCATTAGTGTTAACAGATGAGATATCAATTTGGTCTAATTTTTCTTTTTTTAGCGCAGTTTTAAATTCTTCTGTTGATAATTCTCCATTCTTGTCAGCATCATACTTTTCAATCAATTCTTTGTAGTTGATTTTTGTTAAATTGCCAAATGCATTAATCCCTGAAAATTCGCTCATTTTTTACTCCTTTAAGATTTTTTTATATTTGATATTATCTATATCGGTATTTTTTTCGAAAACTTTAGAGTTTTTGAGTGTATTGTTACAAAAGTTTACATAATATTGGTAAGTTCAATAAACGAATGCGGTTACACTTTCCTCTCCGTGGTGGAGGGAGGTTTTTCAATATGTATGAACATTAGAAAAACGGGTGGGGGCTGAAAGTTAATAATACACTCCCCTAGCCCTCCTCCTAACGGAGGGAATGCGCTGCGACGCTCAAGCTAGCGAGTCTTACTTCCCTCTCCTTTTTTCAATTTTACATGGAGAGGGTGCCGGAGGCGGGAGAGGGTATTATAAAACTAGAATCAGCTGGCAGTACTCTTGAAAAGCTTTTTATTTCATCAACCCAGGTTCGGCGTCAGAGCCTGTAACTTTTTTTCTTAATACAAATGTGAGTTTTGGAAGTGCAACAGCTAACAAGACGCTACTTATTCCTACATTTGCAAGAATGTTCGCAGATTTTGCAACCAACGCTTTTTTTGCAAATTTATTGATATCGCCGTTTTCCCTTGCTTGTTTTGCAAATTTTTCAAGTTCTTTTTGGAATGCTTTAATTTTTTTTTCATCTACAAAAGCTCTCGGGTCGCGAACTCTGTTTTTTAAATACTTAACGCCGCAATACTTTTCCGCAAGTTTTGCAAATTTCGTGTCAGGATTTTTGTCTAAAAACTCTATAATATTTTCTTTTGGAAGTTCCAATTTATTATCTTTTATATTTGCCAAAAACTCTTTGTCATTCAATAAATTCGGGTCGAGATTAACATTGGTCTTAAATATTTTATTAGAAAGTGAATCCAAACCTTTTGCTATCCAAATTGGTGCAACAAAATTTAAAAACATCATCATTGACATTTTAAAACCATTTTCCATTGCTTCATACTTGTTGCGCGCAGTTCCGACTCTGCCAACAGTTAAACCTCCGTCTGTCAGAGCCATTTTGTGAACTGTCGGCATATTTGCTAATGTTGCTGCAATACCTTTAAATGAAGGTGCTGTTTTTCTATCTTCTACAGGTTCTAGTTCTTTAAACTCTTTATATAAAGGCTTTATTGCTTCTTGGCGTTTTTTGATTTTATCAGTCAATGCAAAATTTGCTTTTGGCAAAAAATACCCCATCAAAGCAACAGGAATCGCAGTGGATAAAACGAATTTCCCTGCTAAAAGTTTTTGGTATGTAGATTTGTTTTTCAAAACCTTTTCCATATCTTTAACTTCATTCGGCGCAAGTTGTTTAAATTTTTCGATATTATATTTCAAACCTTGTTTAGACTCTTCTTTCAAAAGATTTGGATTGACCTTTGGATTATATCCGAGTTTTTTTATGCCCCAATCACAAATCGCACCAACTGCCGGAATTCCGCCCAACCAAACAATAGAAGTTCCGTATTCGTCGATTAACCTTTCGCGTGTAGCGTTATAAGCCATTTGTTTAGAATCTTTAAGATTTTGCTTATAAGTCATCGCAACTTTTGAAGGCACTTCAATACCGCAGTCTCTAACGATAAGCGGATAAACGCTCGAATTATTGCCGATTGCTGAAATTATATTTACTAGTGTCATTTAATTAAAACTCCTTTGTTATCGTACTCATTTCTCTCTTAAATATCCCGAAAGAGCCGATTTGCGGAGTTTTTTAGAGAAGCGACAAAACTCCAAGCCCTTTCGGGTTGAAATGAATATGATGATGAAGTTTTGTGCTAAAAAATGCCATATTTATATTTCCTTCTTTATAATATTAGCATGAAGCAAATAATTGTAAATGGATACAAAGTATATATTAATTACAAATTATTGACTTTAGTGTAATCAATTCCGCCAACAGCGTTGTATAAAGAAATTGTAGAAATTACGCTATCAATTTTTGAAGATATTTCGTGTTGTTTAACGATTAGCAAATTAACATTAGATTTCATTTCATCCAATTTAGAAGAATCGCCGATTGTAAATTGTTTTTCTGCTAATTTGTGTTTTTCTTGCTCAATGGAATACGCTTCATCCGCTTTAATCAAATTTGCTTTTGTTGTTTTAACGGAAACCATCGCATCGTTAACTTCTTGAATAGATGTCAAAACTGTTTTTTCGTATTTTTCGATAGACTTTTTGTATTCATATTTATTAATTCTATATCTTGCAAGTTTTGCTCCGCCGGTAAAAATATCCCAACTTGGAGCAATACCGATATTTGCTAAAAATGTTTCTGGGGCGAACATTCTGTTCCAACGGTATGCGTTAAATCCCATTGTGCCGTATAAGAAGAACTTAGGCAAAAATTCTCTTCTCGCTACTTTTACATCTATTCCTGTCTTTTTAACATAATCTTCAGCACAAATTAAATCAGGACGATATTGAATAATAGTGGTAGATAAAGAATCAGGCGTTTTTGGATTAGAAACCTTGTCAAAAGAAGAGTGTTCAATTTCTTTATCTGTTTTTAAGGCTAATAGCGTAATAAGTTCGTTGTTTAAAACTTTTTTATTTTCACTAACCTTATTCAAATCTTGTTCAAATCTAACCAATGTTTGGCGCTCGTTTAATAATTCATTGATAGGTGCAAGTCCTGCATTGTATTTCTTTTCGGTCATTTTCACAACATCAGTTTGAATTGCGATTATCTCTTTTAGAGTTTTTTCTAATTCATCTGTCTTAATCAAGTTGTAATAATTTGAAGCAAAAATTGATGTCATGTAAATGTATGTCGCGCGTTCTTGTTGTTCCGCAATTTCTTTTTGTTTCTTCGCACTCTTTCTATTTAGGTAATTTTGACCCCAAATATCGATTTCGTAAGAAGCACTTAGTGGCATAAATAGCTCATTTTGCGAATATTCGGGAATGATAATATTACCGAATTCTGTTTGAGGTCCGCTTAATACTCTGGAAAAACTACCGTCAAAACCAACTTGTGGCAATTGGTTTGCACCGACTAATCTAACATTTTCTTCTGATTGCTTTGTTTTGAGTTCTGCAATTTTCAAATCGTGGTTGTTGTTATAGAGAGTTTGCAAATGCTCAATCAAAATTTCGTCGTTGTAGTTCTTCCACCAGTCTAAATTAATGTAGCTAAAGCGGTCTACTGTTTGTTTTGCGCTAACAGGCAATGATAAAAACAAAAGTAATAATATCAAAATCTTTTTAATTGTCATACTAACACTTATCCTTCTTGTGTTATTATGATAACACAAAAAGGATAAGTGTTAGTAATTATTTATTTAAAATAATATATTTTTTTAATTTTTCTAGTGCTGGATTTTGATTTAAATAACTTTTTGGAAATAGCTTAATTAATTCTAATGATTCTTGTAACAAATTTGTTGCTATATCAGGACGTTTCTTTTTAATAAATTTGGCAACGCTTACTTTATCAAATATTAGTTGTTTTATATAATCATTTTTGGGTTTTAATTTGGTTGTTTTTGATAATTCTTCGTAATTATTTATAATATTTTGGGCAGCATCTATAGTTATATTAAGCACTTCTAAATATTCTGAAGGAGAAAAATTCTCACATTCTTTTAATGCTTTTGCAAGCTTTTGTCCAAAAAATACAATTCCATAATAATCTTTATTTTTTATTTTTTGATTTAATCCGTGTTTTGCAATTATTTTTGTGTTTTGGGGGTTATTTATATTTTTATCAAGCATAATAGTATACAATTTACTTGTAAAAGCTTGTTTTTTTAGCATATCAAAATTATCAATTAAAAAAATCGATTTATTTATAAATACCAATTCTTGAGAATTATTTTTTAATTTATCATACATATTAGAATAGTAATCTTTAAATATTTCGAAATTAAAAGGTTCTTTATTTTTTATACTTTTTAATATATTTTGTGATGTTTTAGAAAAACTTTTACTTAAATTGTTTTCATCGGAAATCAAAATATCTTTTGTTAGCTTTGTTGTTAAAAAATTATTTATTTTATTTAATTCTTTAGTGTCATCAACAAAATAATCTCCATTAATATTATTTATTTTTTCAAAAATAGCTATTAATTCTTTTCTTCCTTCTTTTGGATTTTTCTTTTCAGTATATAATGCAATTTCAATTTCGGTTCTTATTAATGTAAGAACATATGCAGTTTTGCTATTTAAAGGGCGAGAAATGGTTTTATATTTATTTCCTATTTGTTTAAAATTATTACAAACATCTGTCAATGCTTCTTTTTTTAAATTTAAATGTTTTAAACACATTTCTTCATTATTATCTTTATAAAGAATTGCTAAATCATTAGATCTTGAAGCAATGTGCACACTATCGTTATTTTTTATTGCAATCTCTAACGCTTTTGTTGCCGCCAATTTCAATAAATTGGTATCTCCTTGATTTGTTTTGAGAATAAAACTATAAATAATAGCCGCAAAATTATCTTGTTTTGTAGACATCATTTTTTGTGCTAATTGTATAAGTGTTTTATTAAATAGTTGTTTTAGTTGGCTTGTATTACATTTTTCACCTACAATATATAAATCACGTGTAAATTTTATTGGATTAGTATGAGAATTATCAACAGAATTATAAGCATAATTTTGTATATTATTTATATATTTTTTTAACAAATGTTCTTCTGAAGATATTTTATTAATTTGCATTACATGTTTCCTTATTTTTATTACTATTAGTTTGTAAAACGCATAAAAAAATAATTTGCTAATTTAAATTAAAAAATGATTATTTTTAGTAAAAAGCTATGTAGGATGGGAAAGCGATAGCGGTTCCCATCTTTATTAGTCAGTAAGAGTGAGTAAAATTCTTTTAGGCGGATAGATATAATTTAAATATGGCATTGTATTATCACTTAATTGAAAAGGTGGAAACCGCTAACGCTTTTTCCATCCTACTGCTGTTCGAGATAATTATTGATATAATAAAAATAGTTATCAAAAGGCTGGATTTCTCGGTGCTAATCGCACCTCAAAATGACGCCAAGCCGATAGTTTCAGCTTCCGTCATTCTGAGAAACTGTTTTGCACCACACTTCCCAACTTATAGGCATAACTATAAGTTGGGAAGTGTATTGTAAAACGAACAATCCGGCTTTTTATTAACTATTTTATGAAAATTATTATGGACAGTAGTGTATCCTTGTGAGAGGGTAGAATTTCAAGTTGAGAGCAATTATTATTTTTTTGCTCGAAGCTTAGAAATTCGGGTGAGGGTTCAAGCCGTAAGGCGATAATTTATAAAATAGCAAATAAATTTTGATATTTGTTCAATACTCTCAAAATTTCAATATTATTATTTTTCTGTTGGTAAACTATATTATATTTCTTTTTTATTGTATAAATTTGAACGTTAGGATTTTTGATACCTGCTTTTTTTACTCCGGCATTCGGATATTCAGACAACATTTCAAAGATGCGAATTAACAAATTGATGAATCTTTGAGCAGCTTCGGGGTTCTTTATTTCAATGTATTCTTTTATGTTTAATATATCGGATTTAGCAAGATTAGTAATTAACACTCTATTCATTTGTTGCGCCAATTTCCTTTAAAAACTCAAAAGCATCAGATAAATTTCCTGCTTCTGCCTCATCAATCCCCATTTGAATATCTTTATTTAATTTATCTAATTCTTCTTGGGAGATACAACTGCCATTTAAGGCAATACTTAGCGTAACATTAATCGCTTCGTTGAGAGAGTTGTAAACACCTTCTGCAACTTTATTTCTCAATAATCTTTCAATATTAGGCGTTAATGATATATCCATAATTTTACTCCGCAATTACGATTACATTTTATCAAATATATTCAAATAACTCAAGTGCGCACCCTCTCTTTGAACACTACTGTACATGATAAATTTCTTTAAATGAACGACATTCGCGCCGCGAACGTGCAGCGATTAGCTGCGATAGTGAGCGTAAGAGTGC
>CAKVJE010000047.1 GCA_934754735.1 uncultured Candidatus Melainabacteria bacterium | reverse complement strand
AGTATCGTGAATCAATGTAAAACAAAAACCGAAGAAAAATTAGAGTACAGCCAGTTATTGGACGAATTTATTTTGGGCTGTAAAACTTCCCGCAAAATCGGCATGGAATATGAGCGAATTCCGCTTAATAAAATAACAAAAGAGGTTGTTTCTTATGGTGGCGATTATGGAGTTTGCGAATTGTTAAGAGAATTCGCAAAAAGCGATAATTGGGATTACATTTTAGATGATACAAATATTATTGGACTAAAAAAACTTCACGATACAATAACTTTAGAACCTGGGTGTCAAATAGAATTAAGTATTGAACCGCAAGAATTTATCAGAGATTTAAAAAAGAAAATCGAAGAAATTGACTCAAACTTAAAACCGATTTTAGACCTCTTCGGAATTGAACTTATCAACAAAGGTGTTTCACCGACTACGACATACAAAAATATAAAACTTCTCCCTAAACGCAGATATCATATTATGGCGAATTATTTATGGGGAATTCTATCTGACGTTATGATGAGAGAAACCGCAGGGATTCAAGTTGGAATCGATTATTCTTCTGAAGAAGATGCGATGAGAAAATTCCGCGTCGCAAATCTTATGATGCCGTTTGCAACTGCAATGTACGCTAATTCCAAAATAAGAGGCGGAGTTGATACAGGTTATAAATCTTTTAGAGCATTGGCTTGGTTAAATACAGACAACGAGCGTTGCGGATTTGCTACAAAATTCCAAGACGGCATGTCATTTAAAGACTACGTTAATTTGCTTTTGGACACTCCGATGATTTTTATTAATCGTGAAAATACACCTTTAAACGTAAACGGACGCTTGACATTCAAACAATTTATGGAAAAAGGATTTGAAGGTTTTAACGCTACTATTGAAGATTGGCAATTGCATTCAAATCTTTATTTTCCGGAAGTTCGACTTCGTAACTTCATTGAAATCAGAAACCACGATTGCGTTGGTGGTGGTTTAGAATACTCTATTCCTGCTTTGTATAAAGGAATCATGTATTCACCAAGTGCGTTAGAAGAAGTTGAAAACTTGCTCTGCAAATACTCGTTTAATGAAATTAACGAACTTCGATATAATGTTGCTCGATACGCAACATCAGCAAAGATAAGAAAACATCCGATTGCAAATATCTGCAAAGAACTTGCCGAAATTTCTTATTATTCATTAAAAACCCAACTTGAAGATGAAGAGAAGTTTTTAGAGCCGATTATGGAATTACTAAAGAAAAACAAAGTTCCATGCGAAGTTTAAAATTTGAAAGCGAAAAATTGTATAAATCAATTTTTCGCTTTTTAGATAAAATTTTTTCTACCCTTTTTTAACCCTTTTGTAGTAAAATATTAGTGTATATATTAAGGGAAGGTTAGAAAAATGGTAAACAAACTTATTAAAGAAGACACTAAAATGTTCCTAACGGGAAATGAAGTGTTGGCTTATGCCGCGAATTCGGCAGAAGCTGATTTTATGTATGGTTATCCGATTACACCTCAAAACGAAATTATGCATACTTGGTGTAAACTCTTACCAAAAACGGGCGCAGGATTTTTGCAAACAGAAGATGAAATTTCTGCAGGCTTTTCAACAATTGGCGGTATTTTAGCAGGTAGAAGAGCTTTTACGGCAACTGCCGGCCCAGGGAATGTAATTATGCAAGACGCTCAATCAATGGCTGAAATGATGAGAATTCCATTTGTTTGTGCGGTTATGCAAAGAGGCGGGCCTTCCACAGCGACCGTAATTTACGCTCAACAGGAAACAAGATTGACTTGTTTTGGCGGAAACGGCGAAGGTTTTAGAATTGTTTATTCAACAGCAGGTCACCAAGACTTGTATGATTATATGATTAAAGCATTCAATACGGCTTGGAAATACAGATTCCCAACTTATGTATTGGCAGACGGTTATCAAGGCAAAATGAGAGAACCTGTAACATTGTATGACCCTGCTTCTCGCGGTATCACAATGGTTCCAACCGAAAAATCACTTCTTGCAGACGGTCAAATCGGTGTTGACAGAAAATCAGCTCACATGAGAAATACATATAACATGGAAGAAGAATTGATGAACGTTCTTGACGGATATCAAGCTGATTTTGATAAGATGGCAGAAGAAGTTCAAGAATGGGAAGAATACAAAGCTGAAGATGCTGAAATTCTTGTAATTGCACACGGTATTGTAGCACGTTCCGCTAGAACTGCTATTGATGAATTAAGAGAAAAAGGTATTAAAGCCGGATTGTTCAGACCGATTACAATCAGACCATTGGCAGTAAAACCTTTGAGAGAAGCTGTAAGTAGAGCTAAACAAGTATTGTTTACAGAATCTGCAAACGGTCAACTTGCTCAAATGGTGCTTGAAAAACTTTACGGCTTAACAACTCCATACCAAACGCTATTCAAAATGGGCGTTGGCGTAACAGGCGATGATATTGTTGCGAAAGTAGAGAGTATGTTGGTAGTAGCTTAATAAAAGAAGGGAATAGGGATAAAGAGTAATGAAAAGTTGAAAGTTGAAAATGGAAAGTTGAAAGTTATATTAAAATTTTCTTAAATCTTTACGTTCAATATTAAACAGATTTTATTTTAGTGATATTTAAAATAACTTTCCACTTTCAACTATCAACTTTCAACTCATTAGGTTAAGTTCCCTCATTCCCCTAAAAGGAGATAAAAATGTCAGAATTATTAACCCTTCCACCAAATTTACCAAAATCTCAGAATGCTGAGGTTGGTGCAAGTAAATTTTGCCCTGGATGCGGACACGGAATAACTTTAAAAGCGTTAGAAAGCGCAATTGATGAACTTGGTATTCAACAAAAAACTGTTTTTGGTTGCGATATCGGATGTTCACTTTTGGCTTGGAACTATTTGGACGTAGATACTGTTCAAACCCACCATGGTAGAACAACTCCTGTTATCTACGGTTTCACAAGAGCAAACAAAGATGCTATCGGTATTGCTTATATGGGCGACGGCGGTGGTCTTGCAATCGGCGCGCAACACTTAGTAAACGCAACTGTTCGTGGTGAAAGAATGATGATTGTTGTTGTAAATAACACTAACTACGGTATGACAGGCGGTCAAATGTCTCCAACAACAATGCCCGGACAAAAAACAGAAACAACACCTTACGGTAGAGATTGCGAAGTTACAGGTAAACCTGCAAAAGCTGCTGAAATGGTTGCTTCAATTGCAGATAAGTCAAAATCTTTTGTTGCACGTTCAACTGTTTCTAACTTTATGAAGCTAAAACAAACTTTTGTAAAAGGTTTGAAGAATGTTGAAAATGGCGGATTTTCATTCGTAGAAGTTCTTTCAATTTGTCCACTAAACTGGAGAACAAATAACGTTGATACGTTTGGCAGACTTAAACAAATGGAAGAATTCTTTGAAGTGAAAGAATTTTTGAGTCCGGAAGGGGAAATATAAGTGAATAGGTGGATGAAATAAGTAATGATGAGTTGAAAGTTGAAAATGGAAAATTGAAAGTTATATTAAAATTTTCTTAAGTCTATACGTTCAATATTAAACAGATTTTATCTTAGTGATATTTAAAATAACTTTCCACTTTCAACTATCAACTTTCAACTCATAAAATCAAATTCACTTGTTAACTTTTAAAAAGGAGATAAAAATGTCTAGAACAAAAATAGTATTAGCCGGTGAAGGCGGACAAGGCGTTCAGTCTATTGCTAAAATTCTTGTTGAAGCCGGTTATGAAGCCGGTAAACAAGTTTTATATATTCCAAACTTTGGCGTAGAACAAAGAGGCGGTGTTTCAATTGCATTTTGCCAAATTGCTGACGAAAGAATCGGTGAACCAAGATTTGCAAAAGGCGATATAATTATTATGCTTTCTGATAGAGCAATCGACAGATGCGAAGCTTATGTAAGCGAAAACTCAACTGTTGTTTACGATACATCAGTTTGCACAAAGAAACCTCAAGTTAAATGCAAGCAAGTAATCGGTGTTGATGCGAATAAGATTGCGAACGAAAAACTTAGCGCAAGAGTTTTCAATATAATTATTTTGGGTGTTTTACTTGCAGCGACAAATGTTTTGAGATTGGAAGATATTAAAAATGCAATGGAAATGGCACTTGGCAAAAAATTCGACGCCAAACCTGAATTGAGAGAATTAAATTATAAGGCTCTTGAGATGGGAATGGAAATGGTGAACGTTGGAGCGAAAGTGTAAATTAAGGAAAGGTAATAAGGTAATAGGGTAATAAGGGAATAAGAGATTTTAGATTATTGTTTAAGAAAATGCGTTTAATAAACATAATATAAAAATAGAAAATATTTAATACCACTTATTCCCTTATTACCTCATTACCTTATTACCTTGAGAAAGGATTAAAATGACAGAAAAAAAATATCATGGCTATAAAATAGAAGGTGTTGGCAAAGGTAAAGCTGACTATTATGTTTATACTGATTTGTGCAAAGGGTGCGGACTTTGTATTGCAAAATGCCCTATGAATAAAGCAGGCAAAGAATGTTTAACTTGGTCAAAAGAAGTTGGTTTATACCAAACTCCTGCGGTTGCGCCAAATCCTGAAATATGTATTGCTTGCGGTGCTTGTGCAATGACTTGCCCAGATAGCGCGATTAGAATTGAAAAAAGAAATTAGTTAAAAAAGTATGGTGCAATTTTTGTACCATACTTTTCTATTTATGAACATAATTTTTCTGGAATATCAACTATTTTTTCAGCAGCTTTATCCACAGCCTTATACAATAATAAAATACCTAACAATCCACCAATAACCTTGCTCGACTTATTTCCAAACAACAATCCCGATTCACCAAATAAACCTTTTTTACCAAACAACAATCCATTCTTACCAAATAAGTATTCTTTTTTATTTGCATTAATTTTTGGTGCAAGCTTTTTCCAAGCTTTATACGAATTAATTGATTTTTCTTTCACATTTGATAAATACTTTAATGAATTTTTATAAGATTCTTTTGGATGCATAATATCATGCACAGCCATTTTTAATGTACCCATAATATCATGCGGAAGTTCTTTTGCCGAGGCCTTTATACCATTATAAACTTCTTTACCTGTTGTTTTTGCAATTTGTCCAAAATCTTGTTTCTTCAATTCCTTAAATGGATTTATACCTTGTTTATATTGACCTATCGAATGTCCAACATAACTTAACAAATTGCCAATAGTATTTTTACCCAAACTTACTAATAAAATCGGGCCACACAGGCTTGCCATGGTTTGAAAAGCAAGTTCCTTTGTGCCTCTTCCGAGACTAAAATCCTTATTATCTTCTTTATTATATAACGTTTTATGTATAGTCGAAGCCAAAACATAAATCAAAGAAGGATACCACATCCTCTTCGCAAGTGCATCACCCAGCACTGGTTTACAACCTTCTCCAATATCGTTTGTATACGCTGCACCTCTAAATGTATCAAAAGCATTTTTTCCTGACTTAGCTCCGGAAGAAGTTACTCGTGCTAAATCAGCACAATTATTTTCATATTGCGATTGTAAATTAAAAGTATGCTGTCGATTATTTTTCAAAAAAACATACTGCTGGTGTGATGGCAAATTATTACTAATTGTCATAATACCTTAAACCCTTATTTGTTAAACCTTCTTACATATATAAACATTTTCTTTAAGAAAAAATTGCTTCCACAGGCATTTATTGTAAATATTTTGTTACAAAATGAGATTCATCCTCTTATATACTACATCATCAAAACCTTTGTTTTCATGATAATATAAGAGCAAGGAAGAGCTTATGTACGAAGATGCAATAAAATTACTCACAAGCAAAGGTAAATTTTATGTGGATTTAGGTCTGGATAGAATTAAATCTGCTTTAGAAAAATTTGATAATCCACAAAATGATTTAAAATTCATACACGTAGCTGGAACAAACGGCAAAGGCTCAGTTTGCACGATTTTAGACTCAATTTTAAGAGAAGCCGGTTACAAAACAGGCTTATACACGAGTCCGCACATTTGGGAATACACAGAACGCATACGCGTTTGCGGTGCTGAGATTTCTAAAGAAGATTTTGAAAAATATGTTTTCAAAATCTGCAACTGCGGTATTCATTTAACAGAGTTTGAAATTCTTACCGTAATGATGTTTTTGTATTTCAAACAAAAAAATGTTGATATTGCAATTCTTGAAACCGGTTTAGGGGGAAGACTTGACGCTACAAATGTCATAGAACAAAATCTTTGTGCAATAATCACGCAAATCGATTTAGACCACACCGAGCGTTTGGGGAATACAAAAGAAAAAATCGCGTTCGAAAAAGCCGGCATAATTAAGAAAAACTGCCCTGTAATAACTTCTATGGGCTACGAAGCAATTAGAGATAAAGCAGACGAAATGAATTCAATGTTTATCTTAACAACTCCGTTTGTCCGTCCGGATTTTATTGAAGCTTTGAGCCTAAAAGGGAATCATCAAATAGAAAATCTGGCATTAGCAATTAATGCGATAAATTATCTGTTCAAAAATATCGACGACGAAACAATTATAAGAGGGCTTGAAAAAGTTAAAAATCCTTGCAGATTTCAGTATTTCCCAGTTGAAAATCTAATAGTAGATGCTTCACACAATCCCAACGGAGTTCAAGCATTGCGAAACAATTTAGATGATTATTTCCCAAACGAAAAACGCAGATTTATTTTCGGATGTTTGAAAAACAAAGATTACGAAAAAATGATGAATATTCTTTTTAGAGAAGGTGACGAAATCTATTTAAACGGATTTGATTATCCAAACGCCTGCACTTACGAAGAGCTTAGATCAAAATGCCCTTATGAAGCAAAAGAATATACGGGGCAAGAATTAACTGATGATAGACTAAATATAATCTGCGGTTCTTTTTATATGATTGGCAAAATGAAGTGGTTAAAAACACATCAAGAATAAATACACTATTTAGTTTTATGAACTACCCCAGTCAAATACTGAACTTACAGCATCATCAATTAAAGATTTAATTGATTGAATTTCTTGGTTTATTGTCTCCAATTCTGTTGACAAATTATCCATATCCAAATCAATGTAATCTTCTTTTTCAGAAATGCGAGCTTTTTCTGCTTCGTACCAAGCAGTAACTTCTTCTCGAACTTCTGAATTATTATTTTGTTGAACAAGACCGGAAACTACATAATAAGATAATGAAGTATCAGGTTCATAATTACCATCTTCGTTTACAGTTGCAAGTTGGAATATTCCACTTGAAATCGCATCGCTTACGTAATTATCATTCATTCCCATTTCTTCATTATACTCAGTTGTCCAACCATTCGCAGCCGCAGCTTGAAAGATTGGATAATAGAAATCAACAATTGATTGTATTTTAGTTGATACTGTATCTGTGTTATCTACTGTTGTTGTTTTGCCTGTGTCTTCTCCTGTTACTGTATTTACTAAATTTGCATTATAACTGCTACTATCTTGCGATTTACCGTCAATTGCTTTTTGGAATTGCTCTTCTGTAAATCCGGGGAGTAGTTCAGCCAGAATTGCAGCAATTTTATCTGATGAAAAAGTACCTCCCCTGCCTTGTGAATCCATTGCAGAAGAACCTAATACACTTGTTATTGCATTAGCATAAGCTTTACTCATAACAACTTGACCTTTATAATCAGTCAAAATCATTGAATTTTCTTTTTTAAGAGGGTTAGAGCCGTTTAAAATAGCTGAATAATTAGCGCCATATCCCATTAAATATTGATAATTAATCTTGTTATATTTACCATTAGCATAATAAGCAACCTGCGTTGCCTTCAATTTGCTGTTATATTCCTGAGCAAGCTGGGTTTGCTCTCTAGTCAATGCCATTTTTTGCATTGAATCAATAGAGATGCCATACTCGCAATCGGCTTTGCGGGCTGTCAATGTTAATAGTCTAATTTGTGAGCAGGCTAATCCCATTTTTTGCTTCCTTTATTTAGTCCCTTTTCCATGTTTATCGGCATTTTTGAGCAAAACTTTAGCGAATTTTGAAAAATTTTTACAAATCTTTACAATAAGGCAATTTTCGTAAATTTGGTGTTTTATACATGTTAGAAGTAATTAGTGCAGGAGTTCGTATGACCACTATTGATACAATTGGAAACATTCCAACAATTCAAAACGGCAACGCCGTAAATAATCAACCAAAAGTAAGCTTTAGAGCGTCAGTTCCAATGGATAATGAAGTTGATGCATTCATTAGCGAACAAGAAAAAGCGAAAAAGAAAGCGAAAAATCAGCAACGACTCAATAATGGAATTCAAATTGGAGTATTAGCAGCTTTATTAGGCTCAGTAGGTCTTACTGCTTGGATGATGTTAGGCAAAGGACCTACAAAAACTAATTTTGCAAAAATAAGTGAAAAAATGCCTTCATTAAGTGATGATTGTGTTAATCCAAAAGTAAAAAACTTTATTAATAAAACCATTAAAATATTAAGCGCACCAAGCGATTATCTAAAATATACCGGCGCAAATGCACCTAGAATGGTATTATTTCATGGACCAACGGGTACCGGAAAAACATTCTCTGCAAAACTTATGGCAAAAGAAATGAATGCTGAATATGCAGAAATTCAATTTTCAGACTTATCTTCAGAATATGTTGGAAAAACTGCCGTAAATATTTCTAAAAAATTCAAAGAAATTGCTAAAATCGCGAAAAAAAATCCAGATAAACAATACGTAGTTGCATTTAATGAGATTGATTCATTAATCAACAATGTAAACAAACTAGGTTCTAATAATATGCATTTAGGACAAAATAGAACTTCTTTCTTAAATGGTTTAGATTCTGTAAAAGACATTCACAACTTAACAATAGTTGGAACAACCAATATTAATCCAAAAACTGCAAATTTAGATGCTGCAACTTTAAGCAGACTGGGTAATATTTTTGAAATTGAAAAACCAATTCCAAAAGAAATTAAATCAGCATTAAAATTCCATTTAAACAAATCAGAAGCAGCAAAAGATTTAATTAAAAATGACACAGAATTGGATAGAATTGCAGACATGATATTTGCAAAAAATGGAGCGCAAAGGGATGTTGACACCATAGTTAACAATGCCCTTTCTGATTTTACTGTTACGAATTTAGAAAAAGCAGATAACAAAACAATTAAATTTACTGCAGATTATCTAGAAAATGCAATTAAAAATAAAGAAACTTGGGCAGCCGGTATTAATGAAACGACAACAAATGCCCAAATAAATAATGACGCTCAAAATAAATTAATGGATGCTTTTTGGCGATTTATTGCAAAAAATGCTTCATAAAATGAAAGGTTAAATATGTCAGTTCAAATTAACAAAACGACCCCAATTAAATTTCAAGCTAATGATAATTATCAAATTAGCTATAACAACAGATTTACTCCGCCCATGCCGGAAACCAATCCAATGGATGATGTTTTCATGATGCAGGCAATGGAGCAACAAAAAGCCGCTAAAAAAGAAAAAAGTAAAGAAAATTGGAATAAAGCAGGCGTTATAGCACAAATTGGGATTGCAGTCGGCTTTATAACCACAGCTGGTATAGCATTATTAGGTTTTCTAGGAATGAAAGGAAAAGGTGGGGCTGCTAATAATGCTACTAAAAATCTTAAATTAGAATGGAAAAATATTGCTAAAGATACAAAATTCCCTAAACTGGAAGATGATTGCGTAAACCCTAAAGTTAGAAATTTCATAAATTCTATCAAAAACGCAACCAAACTTTCTGATGCTGCAAAAAAAGCAGCCGGCGTAAAAGGCGAAGAACAATGCATATTAATGTACGGTCCGGCCGGCACCGGTAAAACTTTCTCAGCAAAAATGCTTGCTAAAGAATTGGGTGCTGAGTATACAGAAGTCCAATTCGCAGATGTTTCTTCTCCTTTCATTGGGCAAACATCTGTAGAAATTCAAAATGCTTTCAAACAAATAAAAAAACAAGCAGAAAAAAATCCTGATAAAAAATTTGTAGTCGGATTTAACGAAATTGATTCGCTTCTAGTTCCGCGCGAAAAATGTGGCGCGAATAATTTGCACTTAGCAGAAAATAGAACCGCATTTTTAAACGGCTTGGATGATATTGCAAACTTTTCTAATATAAAAATTGTCGGTACAACAAATGTTCATCCGGAATCTGGCAACTTGGATAAAGCTTCTTTAAGCAGATTTAAGAATATGATTGAAATTGAACTTCCTACAGAAAAAGAATTAAAAGCTGCTTTGGAATTCCATTTTAAAGATGCAGAAAATGTTGTTAAACACAAATTCTTTGAAAATAATAAAACAACAGTAAATGCTTTTGTTAAAAAATTACGCGAAAACAAATATTCACAAAGAGATGTTGAAGACATTGTTAAAAAAGCTTCTTCCGAATTTGCTATAGATATAAACAATAGCAAAAATATTGCAAATGAAAAATTTGATATTAAATATTTAGAAAAAGCATTTGATTTAAAAGGCCCTACAACCGGTTCAATTGCCGGTGAACCAATTCCCGGCTGGCAAAATATAAAAGCGCCAACAGAACAAATAAGTTTAGCAGAAGCTATGCGCAAAAAAACTACAAGTTGGATGGATAAATTTAAATCTTTGTTTAGTAACAAAAATGAATAGTACATTATCTGTTACTCGAAAAATATAATTTTATTTCACACGCATATTTATCCTATGCATGCTTAATATATACGATTTTAAAATTTCGTTACATTGCATTCAAAAAAGGCAATTTTTAAAAACTGAAATACTTTATATAAATGTAAGTAATGATTAAAGTAAAGGAAAAAATATAAATATAAAATAAAGCTCAGCGGTTGAAAGATTAGACTGCAAAGCTTGATGTAAGATTTCTTTTTATACTCTCTCTTAATATCCTCGTGTTTATTTAATGTTGCTAAATTTGCTTTTAGCAACTTTTTCTTTTGTCTTCTGTAACAATCTATTTTTTAATAAAAATCAAGCTCAACAAATATGCACCTAAAATTCCAACAAACAAAGTTAAACCAAGAGAACTTACAACTTTAAAGCTTGTTAAAGAAAGCAATAAAAACGAAAACATTGTAGACAAGGCAGACATAAAAACTGCGTCTTTTGATTTTTCTTGTCCGTTTAGTCTGAAAATCGAATAGTCAAGGCTAAATCCTGTTACCAAGAATAAAGCAATTATGTTAAAAAGATTTATTTCATGACCCAAAAGACTAATCAAACCGAGCGCAAACAAAATTCCGCCAAATGGTGAAAGTGTAATCAAAATAGCGTTTTTAAATCCAAATAAAAAGCTCAAAAATACAAAAAGTACACCAAACATCAACGGAAATAGAAGCATGCAGTTTTTGCGCTGTGCCTTTAATTGTTTTGTTATCTCCACAACAGGAGAAATCGCCTCCGCTCTATGCTTCGAAATCATTACATAAGAAGTATTTTTATCAAGCATAAATTCTTGATTAAGCGCAAAATTTTCTACGTCATAAATCTGCATTTTTTTGTTCTTGATTTTTTGGATATTATCTTTAGCTAAAAAAGCACCATAATTAGTTAAATTTTCATCATACAAACCTTTTACAAGCTCTTGATTTTCCTTTTGAAGCTTTGTAGAAGAAATAAATTTTGATAAAGATACCGAATCGTTAATTTCCAACTCCTCTTCTTTTTGCAAAATCTCATCAACATTTTTACCTTCGACAAGTAAAAATTCAGGAGCTTTCGGCGCAAAAACTTTTTGATAAAGCATTTCAGCGTTCAATAGATTTTTAGGAGGAATATAGAGATTTTTTATATTATCATCAAATTTCAATCTGCTAAATCCCAAAACAATTACGCCTAGCATTGCAATCAAAATATAAGGCTTGAATTTGTCCAAAGAGATTTTAGGAAAATTCGTCGTTTGAAATTCGAATTTGTTATCCAAAACGATTAACACAAACAAATACACTCCAATCAAGCCAAAAGCAGTAAATACGGCAATTTGTTTAAGGACTTGCATATCGGATAAAAGCAAAACGAAAAACGCGATTACAGTCGTTAGCATTGAAGCAGTTAAATCTTTCTTGAACCATTTTTCTTTGCCTGTTAAAAATTTGTGAAGCGAATAATCAAGGCTGATTCCGATTAGAGAAGTTGAAAAAACAAACGTTAAAACATGCAGTTTTTTAAATACAAAAGTTGAAATTGAAAATCCAAACAAAAATCCAAACAAAATACTTCCGACAATCGGGATTAAAATTTTAAACGATTTGAAATAAAATTTGCACAAAATTGCAAGCATTAAAGTCGAAATCAAACAAATAAGATTAATTTCAAGCGCTGATTTTTGACTCGTTACAAACGAATGAATCGGCGCACCTGTTAAATAGATATTAGAATTTTCGAATTCTTCTTGCGCCATTTTTTGCGCAGTTATAAATTCCTGAACTTCACTTGCATTCTTGATTTTATAATGCAAAGCCAAATAAAATTTTCCGCCTTGCTTAATTCCTTGTTCTTGATTAATCAAACTTGAAACAAAATCCGTAGCCAAAAGATACGGATCTTTATCAGGTGGCGCAATATAGAAACCAAGCGGATTATAGACGCGCGCCAAAGCTTCTTCATCCAATGTTTTATACTGTTTAGTTTGAATTAATTTTTTTGTTTTTACGCTCAAAAAATTCTCAGGATAGTTTTTATAAACCTCAAAAATACTTGCAGATTCAATCTTGTTTTGAGGAAGAAATGATTTTAAATCCTCAATTCCGTCTTCACTATCGCTTTCTAAAACCACGTTTAAATAATTTGAAGAAACTCCTGAAAGCTTAATTAAAGGCGAAGTCGGGTTAAGAAAAGCACGCATAAGCTCTGTTTCAACGGGCTTTGTAGTTAAAAAAGCGCCAAGAAACATAAAAAGCGATAATATTAAAAATAAAAACTTTTTTTTCATAATCAAATTTTATTTAATTTGCAAATTTTTCATTTTATTAATCTGCAAAAGCGCAGTATAAGTCGGTAAAATCGTAATATTATTGTTTGCCGTTTTACCCACATATTCTACAGCTTCCGCAATGTCGTTAATTATTTTAATCTTTTCAACACCGGCATACTTAAGCCTCAAAGCCATGTCATTAGCGCGAACTCCTGACACTACAATTTCATGTTTAGCATTTTTAAGAAATTCAAATTCTGCATCCCAAAGCCAAGAAACATCACGCCCGTCAGCATAATTATCATTTATAACAATCAAAATATTTGACTCTTTGTCAACTGTTTTTAAGACTTCATTTGCGCCAATCGGATTTTTTATAAGCTGGATTAGTGTGTGGTTGCCGTTTAAATACTTCACTTCACTTCTTCCAAATGCAACTTTAAAAGTCGGCAAAGTATCGATTATATTTTCAATTCCTAATTCTTTACAAAGAGCAATTGCACCCAAAGCGTTATAGGCATTAAACAAACCAACAAGCGGAACTTCAAAGTTTTCATCATTCACTTTAATAACAGAATATTCCTTATACAAAGATATTTCAGCCTTGTATTTAGGCTCAGGTCGTTTATAACCACAAGTACAGAAATAATGCCCCTGTTGAGCGTAAAATTTCTTAGAATACATCAAAGGTTTACCGCAAGGACAATTAAAAGCTTCTTCTGTTGAAGTATTAGCTTTCAAGCTTTCATCCGCGTAATAAACATTTTCGACTCCGTAAAAGATTTTGTTTTCGCCTTCAAAACTTGCAACTAGCGGATCATCAGCGTTTAAAACAAGTTTAACATTAGGTCTTTTGTTGATTCCGTCTTGAATAAGTCGTTTTGTTGTTTCCAATTCTCCGTAGCGGTCAAGTTGGTCGCGAAACAAATTTGTTACAAGTAGATAATCTGCTTCAAATTTATCATAAATCTTTGCTAAATAAGCTTCATCAGATTCAATTACTGAAAAATCCGTTTTCTTAAAAGGATTAAGCGATACAGAAAGCGCATTAACAACGCCAGTAAGCATATTCGCGCCCATCGCATTATTAACAACACTTTTTCCTGAGCCTTCAATTAAATGTGAAATTAAGCCAGCGGTAGTCGTTTTGCCGTTAGTTCCGGTTACATTTATTTTTGTATTTATGAATTTATTACACTCAGAAAGAAAATTCGGGTCAAGTTTAAGCACAAATTTACCAATAATTGAAGTTCCGGCAGAAAGTCCGGTTGTATGTAATGCAAAATATGCCATGCGCGCAAATAAAAGTGATAAATAGAACAAGAAATAATCCTCCGAGTGTATTTCAAATTTTGCCATTATAAAATATAATCATATAATAATACAAATACGATAGGATAAGTATGATTTTTATATTTTTTACAATGATTATTTTTATAGCAGAACTTATTATAGTTTTTACAATACTTTTCAACTTAATCAAGTTGGATATTTATATCAACAAAACGAACGAAATTTTGATTGAGGCAAAACCTAAAATTCAAGAGGTTATGAGTTTAGTGAGTGGAATTTCCGAACAAATCCGCGAACTTACACCAATTTGGGTAGAAAAATTTAGAGATTTAAGAAACAAAATTGTTAGAAAACAGCTCGAAAGTCTAATGTCAACAATTTTGTTTTGGGGTATAAATTTCAAAGTAGTTAAACACTTGAGAAAATCAAAATTTGCAAAATTTCTTTGGAAGGGTTTAACACTAGTCCAAAATATGTTATAATAAGCGCATAGATTATAAGAAAGAGGTAAATAAAATGAGCAAAGATAAATCATCATTTGGTTTTGGAATGGGCTTAATCGCCGGTGTAGTAGGTGGAATTATTGCAGGCGTTCTTTACGCTCCACGCCCTGGGTCTGAAATGAGAGAAAAAGTTAAAGAAACAGTTTGTGATTTAGCTGAAAAACATTCACCTGCTGTAAATGAAGCTAAAAAACAAGCTATGGAATCAATTGATTTATTAAAATACAAATTGGAAAAACAGTATAAAAAATTCGGAAACATGCTTAAATCAAAAAAAATGAGAAAAGCAAAAGAACTTGAAGATTTGTCTGAATATGATATTTAACGCCTCCACGAATAGAGAGGTCGCAGCTGTTGGCAAGGCTATGCCAAGCTCTACAAATGCGAATGGGTTGTCATAAATGGAAAATTGAAAGTGGAAAATGGAAAATTGTTTTAATATATTCAATGTCAAACGACTCTTATATTGAACAGTAACTAATACGAACTTATTCACTCATTCACTCATTCACTCATTCACTCATTCACTCATTCACCCATTCACCCA
>CAKVJE010000046.1 GCA_934754735.1 uncultured Candidatus Melainabacteria bacterium | reverse complement strand
AAAATTCTTCAAATTGAGAAGAAATATAATGAATTAGGAATTACACTGTCAGACCCTGCTGTAATTCAGGATTATAACAAGTTTAGAGATTTGTCAAAACAGCGCAAATCTATGGAAGAAACCGTAAACTTGTATTACGAATGGAAAAAAGCTACTGACGCCATTGCTGAAGCTAAAGAAATGATTCACTCGGAAGCCGATGAAGAAATGAAAGCTTTTTTAAAGGCAGAAATGGCTGAAAATGAAGCTAAACTTCCTGGATATGAAGAAAGAATGAAAGTTCTTCTTCTTCCACGCGACCCGATGGATGATAAAGATATTATGCTTGAAATCAGAGGTGGCGCAGGCGGAGACGAAGCAAACATTTTCGCAGGCGATTTGATGAGAATGTACATGCGCTACGCTGATAAAATGGGCTGGCAAACTCAAATTTTGAGCAAAACTGAATGCGAAGCCGGCGGTGTAAGCGAAGTTATTATTTCTATGAAAGGCGATAGTATTTATTCTCGTCTTAAATACGAATCAGGCGTTCACAGGGTTCAAAGAGTTCCTGCTACAGAATCACAAGGCAGAGTTCATACTTCAACAGCTACAGTTGCAGTTATGCCGGAAGTTGATGATGTTGAAGTTGAATTGAATATGAACGATGTTGAAATTTCAACTGCTCGTTCTGGCGGTGCCGGCGGTCAAAACGTAAACAAAGTTGAAACCGCAGCACGCGTATTCCACAAACCAACAGGAATTATGATTTTCTGTACAGAAGAACGTTCACAATTGCAAAACAAAGAAAGAGCTTTGCAAATCTTGAAGGCAAAACTTTATGATATGGAAGTTCAAAAACAAATGCAAGAAATCACCGACTTAAGACGTTCTCAAGTCGGAACAGGTGATAGAAGCGAACGTATCAGAACATATAATTTCCCACAAGGTCGATTGACAGACCACCGTATTAATCACAACCTTAACGTTTGGACTGTGATTGATGGTGATTTGGACGAGTTAATTAATTTGTTGACAGAATACGACCAAAAGTTGAAGTTGGAAAAATTGGCTGAAACACAAGCTTAGAAAGTATTTGTCAGGCAATGCCTGACCTACTGTTTTTTTGTTGGGCTTTTAGCCCACAACTTATTTGTTGCGAAAAAGCGTCAATCCTGCGTTTGTAGCAAACACTCCTGCTGTAAGTGCAAACATAAGTGATAGCGACTTGCCAAGTTTGTTTTTTGTATTATCAAAACTTTTTGGGAACAGAGATAAAATCGGTATTATTAATGATCCGAGGATAAAATCTTGGGTTATGCTGTTATTTAGCAAATTTTTCTTAATATTTTTTTGTCGGTTTTCAGCTTTTACAGCATCAAAAAATGCCGTCTGAGATTCTTTAGCTTTTTTTATCTCATCTTCGCTTGCATCCATATTTGTTAAAATATTATTTTTTATTGGAATTAAATCATCTTGTTTTAATAATTTTTGTTCATATTCTTTTTTTGTTTTTATATATTCTATGGTGGTCTGTATCAAGTTTTTATTATTATTTATGTCATTCATAAAGTCTTCTTTAGCTTTTTGGCGAGAAATCATTTGAACTTTATTAATGAATTCGTTTGAAGAATTATAGGCCATGGAAAAAAATGGAATTAAAGCTAGCGCAGGCATAAATCTGTTCCATTTTTTATTATTTGGGGTTATTTTTCCCAACGCTAAAAATATTCCCCCAACAGCAAGGCTGCCAATAGCTGAAAACAGATTCATCCCTGCCATTATTTTTTTTGTATAATCTTGCGTTTTATTATCTATTCGTTTCAGAGCCTCTGAATATTCATTTGGCTTGCCTATAGTTGGTGTAAAGTTTTTTGATTCGAGCTTCATTTCATGTAGAAAATCTTTGTGCCTTTTTATTCTAAAATCAGGAAAGAAATCTCGTTCTATAGGATATTGCTTGTTATTGTAATAAATGTAATTAGGATTGTTGATGATATTTTCTTTTCTTTCATCTGAAATATCTAAGAACAATTTTGGATTGCTAAGCTCCTTTTTTGCGTTGTTTTGCGCAAAGAGATTTGATTTATACATGCCATCTGCGCGTTTTTTATCCAGCAAACCAATGAGCAACATAGTTGAAGCTGTAACACCAAGTAATAATGGAAGTTTTTTCGAATCTAATGATTTTTTTATGTTGCTTTTATTAAGTTTTTCAATTAAAGAATCTACAATAAGAGCAAATGGGATACATATACATCCTAGGCCTATTTTTTGCACAGCATTAAATCTTTTGTTACAATCGTTCACCTCTAAATCGAGAGTATCAACGGCATTTACAAACGTTCTTTTTTTAGAAATATCAATTTGTTGTTGCTTAAAACTGTTGGTTGGTGAATTATTTATTGAAACTCTTAACATACACTTATATCCTTACGAAAATTTTATATGAAAAAATTTTTTTTGCAACCACTTGATTTTGAAATATTTTGTGTAATTATTATAATGTTCACAATATTGTGAAAAAAGGAGGGTGTCATGAAAATAGCACAAGTAACTAGTTTTAATCATCAAACACAACTAAGAACAAAGCATTCTAATTTAAAAAATAGGTACCAAGAAACATCTACACAAACAGATACCATTCCATCAAATGAAGTTAACTTCAAAGGTCGTTGTTCAAAAACATTTGCTGTTTTAGGAGGTGTATTTGGCGCTTGTTTTGGCCCAATAGGACTGGGAATAGGTGCAGCTTTAGGACATAAATACGGCAAAATGATTGATAAGGGTGCTGAAGAAGTAGAAAAAAGAGATGATTATGCTCCTTATGAAGACATGGATCCTAACAATATGGGGGGTAAATTCTAGAGAAACATCTTCGTTTCCAATATATAGGATAAAAAAAGCGTAAAGATTTACACATAATAAATTAAGATTTACAAAAATACGTTCAATCTTGAACGTATTTTTTCTATATTTTTAAAACAATTTTCCACTTTCCACTTTCCATTTTCAATTTTCCATTTGCTTACCAATATCTAACCAGCGCTTATGACTTTAAAAAAAATAATGTTTGTGCTATAAAAAATGTATGAACGAACAAAGAAAATGCGTTGCCTGCGGAGAATTTAAACCAAGAGAAAATCTTATCAAAATTACCAAAAAACATGACGACGGGCAATTGGTTATAAACCCGAATTCTAAAATATTTGGCAGATCTGCATATCTTTGTTATAATCAAAGTTGTATTGAATCAGTTTTGTCAGGCATTTCTTGACTTACCTTGGTACAATGAATTCATTAGCAAAAAATTATTTTAGAAGTTTTATTTTAATATGCAAGTGTCAAAAATCCAAAATCAAGAATTGTTGTGCCAGAGGTACTGGAAACGTATTCTTTCTAATACAAAAGGTGAAGTTGATAAGTTAAGCAAGAGTTTCTATATACACGAAATTAACCAGTATTTAATTGGTGGTTATATGCCAATGAAGAAAATTAAAAGCGTTGGAAGTATAATTGCAGCAACTGATAAAGATTTTAAGTGTTATAAGCGAACTGATAAAGAACTTACACTTTGGCGTGGTATTGATGGGGCAGAAATATTCCAAAATCCCTATATGAAAATGTTAATCGAAATGTGTAAAAAGTTGAAAAGTGGTGATATTTTACGCATGAGAGAATACGCATTTGCAAGTGATGAACAAATTTATGCAGAAAGTTATACTCAAGATGATGGAATTCTTTATGAAATAATCGTTCCAAAGGGAGCAAGAATAGCTGATGATTGGAATTATATTTTTCCACGAGAATCTTTATTTTTGTGTACACAAAATGATTTAATAAAAAAGAATAACAAACAATTTCATCATATAAAGTTAACATATTTTAAAAATAAACCTTCTTTTGATGCAAATATCTCTGATAAAAATACAAATATCTCTGATAAAAATATTTTGCATAAAATAAAATCATTTATTTTATTATTATTTCGTGGTAATAGGTCAGGCAATGTCTGACAATAAAATTCTTGTAAGGCAATGTTCGACCTGCTTTTATATATTTGTGAAGTTTTGTAAAAAAATTTTCTTTTTATTCTAAAGTTTTTAAAAGAAATGCCGTTATATAAAAATAACAAGAATTAATATAGTAGGTCAGGCATTGCCTGACAAATATATTACATTTGTATGAGCAAAAAACGTTCGTGTTTTTACTTGTATGTACAAGCAAAAAGATGTAAAAAATGAAAATTCAAAAAATTATGAGTACGAATTTATCAAAAACAGCAAGAAATACTGCAATAGTAGTAGGTCAGGCATTGCCTGACAAATACTGCCTGACAAATACAAAAAAAAATAAAATTCGAAGTATAATAATATTATGAATTATAAAAGGTTGTTTGTACCAAATTCCTTAATATTTATAACAATTGTAACTAAAGATAGAAAACAAATTCTTATTGAAAACATTAAATATTTAAGAGATGCTTTTAAATTAGCAAAACAAAAATTCGAATTTGAGATTTATGCAATAATTGTAAACCAAGACCATATTCATATGATTATAAGACCGGATGAAATAAAATCATATCCTAAAATCATTGGTACCATAAAAAGTTCATTTACAAGATTGGCAGGAATAAAATATTCAAAAAATGCCAATAGGGAAGCAAATATTTGGCAAAGAAGATTTTGGGAACATACTATTAGAGATGAAAATGATTTATATAAACATTTGGACTATATTCATTATAATTCTGTTAAACATTATGGAATTGCACCAAGAGATTGGAATTGCTCGTCATTCAATAAATTTGTTAAAATGGGATATTATGAAAAAGATTGGTGTAACTTGGAAGATAAATATAAAATAAATGAGATGGACTGTGAATAAGTATTTGTCAGGCAGTGCCTGACCTACTGACTGACAAAATATGATTAAAAGTTGAAGTTTGAAAAATTGGCAGAAATATAAAATGATAATTTTTGAATTTAATGTAATATGTTGTGTCGGATTGTTATCCGACACAACATGCTATTAATTAAATAAATCAGATAATTTTTTCCAAAAAGATTTATTTGATAAAGTTTTATTAAAATTTTTTACGTCTTCTAAAGCTTTTTGTTTTTCTGTGTATTCAGTATCTAATTTATAATTATACTTCTGCTCCTTGATTTTGAAGTGTTTTGGATATTTAAATTTATTATAACCATTGTTAAAGTGTTCAATAGCAGTACCGGTCGGTAAATTTTTTATATTTTCTATGATCTCTTTTTCGTTATAACCATCGACTGCCAGTCGTGTTGCAGAACCAACATTTGCCCACATATTTTTATAAACTTTAGGATCCACAAGACGAAAATGCATACCGCCCTCGACTAGTTCACAAGAATTTTCTATTGTAATATACTGTATTGCTTTAAGATTAATACCTACATCATCAAATAATCTTACTAATTTTTTTATTTCTTCATTATGTGTTATTTCTTGAAGTACCTTTGTGCTTACTCCATCATCAATTAATAATTTACCAAAATTCGGATTTTTTTGTTCTTTTTGATTTGCTATTCTGTTGTTGTAATTAACTGATAAAATTTTATTTACTTGCATATTTTTTCATCCTTTCTTGTCTATAATAAAATAGCTAAAAAAATTTTTTGCTAGTTGTAACTTTATACTTTTTTTGATAAGCATAAAACTTTAATATAAATAATGTTTATGGTATAAAATGAGTATGAATAAGCTTAGAAAATGTATTGGATGCAATGAATTTAAAGAGCGAAATGAATTAATAAAACTAACCAAAATTAAAAACGGTGAGGTAATAATTAATCCAAATTCTAAAACATTTGGCAGATCTGCATATCTTTGTTATAATCAAAGTTGTATTGAATCAGCGTTTAAAAAATCAAAGCTGAACAAAGCGTTAAAAACCAACGCAACTCTTGAAAAAACAGAACTTTTAGTTTTGCTTGAAAAAGAGAAATAAATTTGAAAGGAAATATATAATATATGAATAGTATTAGAGTTAGTGAATTAGCAAAAGAACTCGGAATGACCAGCAAAGAGGTTATCGAAAAGTTTGGAGAAGTGGATATAATTGTAAAATCGCACTCTAATACTGTAACTCCGACTCAAATTCGCAAGCTTAAAGAGCATTTAGGACTTGTGCCTAAAAAATCTAATTCTAAACCGAAAGCATTTGTTGTTAAGAAATCTAAAGCTCCTGCAACTGAAGAAGCTACAACGTCTAAAAAAGAAGAATCAAAAGAAGAGGCGTTAAAAATTGAACGTGTAGAAAAAGCAAAACCTGTTAGCAGAATTGAAGTTGTTAGAAAAGCTCCTCAACCAAAAGTTGCTGAAAAAAAAGTTGAAAAAACAGAAGAAGTTAAGGCTGAAAAACCTGAAATTAAAAAAGCAGAAAAGCCTGCTGTAAGAATTGAAAGAACAAAGATTGAGTATCCTAAAAATCAATCAAGAATCGAAATCGTAAGACGTGCGCCTCAAAAACCGGTTAAAAAAGAAGGTGAAAAAACTGACAGACCTGAAAGAGGAGATAAAAAACCATTTAATAAAGGCGGACACGAAAAGAAACTTGTTGAAAGAAGAATTATTCCTCAAGAAATTTACGAAGGAAAAAGTAATTCTACAGGTGGTAAGAAAAAAGTTGACAGCAAAAAGAAAGACAAAGATTTCAATTCTAAAAAAGAAGACCAAGAGATGATTTCTTTGGAAAAAGCAGCTGCACAAAAACACAAAAAGAAATCTCACAAGGAAGAAGAACAAGCAGAAGTTAAACAAATTGTTGTAAACCAACCAATGACAATTAGTGAGTTGGCTGATAAAATTCACAAATCACCTGCCGAAATCGTTAAGTTCTTGATGTTCCAAGGCGTTATGGCAACAGTAAACCAACTTATTGATGTTGAAACAATTAAAAAAGTTTGTGCAGAATATGAACTTGAAGTTCTTGAAGAAGATATCGAAGCTTTCATGGAAGAAGAACTTGAAAAAGAACAAAAACAAAAAGCGCTTACAGAAGTTGATAAAAAATTATTAAAGAAACGCGCACCTGTAGTAAGTATTATGGGACACGTTGACCATGGTAAAACTACATTACTTGATAGCATTCGTGCATCTAAGCACAAAATTGTTGCAACCGAAGTTGGCGGTATCACACAATCTATCGGTGCCTACACGGTTTATCTTGATAACAAACACGAAAAGAAAATCGTTTTCGTTGATACTCCGGGGCACGAAGCGTTCACAGAAATGCGTGCCAGAGGTGCAAAAGCAACTGATATCGCGATTTTGGTTGTTGCAGCAGATGACGGTATCATGCCTCAAACAATTGAAGCTATTAACCACGCAAAAGCAGCGGAAGTTCCAATTATCGTAGCAGTTAACAAGTGCGATAAACCTGGTGCAAATCCAGATAGAGTATTGCAACAATTAACTGAACATGGACTTGTTCCTGAAGCTTGGGGCGGCGAAACAATTACGGTTAATGTTTCAGCTTTGCAAGGAACGGGTATTGATGAATTGTTAGAATACATCTTGCTTGTAGCAGATTTAGAAGACCTTAAAGCTAACCCTAAAGCGGAAGCTTCCGGTGTAGTTATCGAAGCTAACTTGGATAAAGGTAAAGGCCCTGTTGCAACACTTCTTGTTCAAAATGGTACATTAAGAACAGGCAACTGCATTGTAGTTGGTACAGCTTGCGGTAGAGTTAGAGCACTATTGTCTGACTCCGGTGAAAGAATTGTGAAAGCAGAACCTTCAACTCCAGTTGAGGTTTTAGGTTTAACAGAAGTTCCAAATGCCGGCGATTTCTTTGAAGTAGTTAAGAACGAAAAAGAAATGAAAGCAATTGTTGATAAGCGTAAAGAAAAAGAACGTAATAATCGTCTTGATGCTATGTTACCTGCTCACATGAGAAGAGAATCAGGCGATGCAGAAGGCGATATTCCGCAATTGAACTTGATTATTAAAGCTAATACTCATGGTTCTGCGGAAGCTGTAGCACAAGCGATTGCTCAATTTGAATCAAAAGAAATCGTTACTAAGATTATTCACGTTGGTGTTGGTGATATTTCAGAAGCAGATGTTATGTTGGCGTCAGCTTCAAACGCTTTAATCTTAGGATTTACAGTTAAAGAAGATGCGAATGCACTTGCTGCGGCTGAAAGAGAAGGCGTAACAATCAAGAAATACGATATTATTTATCAAATCTTGGAAGACATTGAAAAGACAATGATTTCTCTTCTTTCACCGGAAGTTAAAGAAGTTGTTACAGGTCAAGTTGAAATCAGACAAATCTTCACAATCGGTAAAATTCAAAAAATTGCAGGTTGCTACGTTACAGAAGGTAAGATTAATAGAAACGATACCGCAACTATTTATAGAGACGGCAAAGAAATCTTCAAAGGCGCAGTTGATCAGCTTAAGAGATTTAAAGACGACGTTAAAGAAGTTGCTCAAGGTTTTGAATGCGGTTTGTCATTCGTTAAGTTTAATGATATTCAAGAAGGTGATATCGTTAAGTTTACTACTGAACAACAAATCGAACGTTCTGAGTTAGAATAATCAATTTCACTAAATAGATAATAAATTATTAAAGGTGCACACATTAGTGCACCTTTAATATTAGTTGAAGTTAAATATCATATTGCGAAAAAATTAAAATATTACTATAATATCAATAGAAAACACATGTGTTTTGTGGGGCATAAAGATGAGAAAAAAAGTAATTGGTGGGATTGTAATAAGTGCGGTAGTTTTGGCGTGCTGCGCGGTTATTATTTTAACTAAAGAAACAAAAAATGATGATAAAATTGTAGAACGAGAAGTTAAGAAAGTTGAGAAATCTTTGCCTGAACCGTCGCAAAAGACGATTGCTATAAAAGAAAAAAACGTAAAAAAAGAAGTTGGATTAAAGACGGATTTGTATAAGGGTGTACCGGATAATCTTTTGCCGCTTTCAGCAATAAGTGAAATTGCAAGTTTAAGTGGTGGAGTTCACAAAACTGTAAAAGAGTTGGTCGATAATTCTACCAGCGTCTTATATGCTAAACGTGTTGGGAATAAACTTGTGATGGTAGTTGAAAATCCGGATGATAACAGACATGGGCTTGAGTTTGTAGAAATTTCTGCTAATGGTCAGCATGAAAAAATAAATTTTCTTTTATCTAAATATTCCGAAGCCAATTCTGAAAATGATGTTTGGGAGTATGATGAAAGTGAGGATGTAAAACGTCCAATCAAGCATACTAAAATTGGTTCAAATGGCGAGGTTGAGTTTGTTGAAACTTGGAATTATTTGCCAGAAGAACCTATTAAATATGAGTTAAAAAATAAAGAAGACAAAGTTATTTCAATATTAAAAGAAACTATTGATGAAAATAACAGCATGAGGCAGGAACATCTTATTTATGATAAGGATGGTAAGACAAAGATTAATCTTACGGTAAATTATGATGGTGCAGATTTGACCAGATTTACGTATTATAATTCTGAAAAACAGGATGAAAGCGGAAGTGTTTTCAGCGAATATAAAGATGGCGTTAAAACGAAAGAAACTGTTTACACATCAGATTATAAAGTGAAAAACGTATATCAGCCTGAATACAAAGATGGCGAACGTACTGAAATCAAAGTTTTTGATAATGAAAACAAAGAAATTGAAAAATTATTGGCAAAATAAGTTGTTTAAATAATTTTCGCAAGCTTTATCAAGCGTATAGTTTTGCATTGTTAAATAAGTATTTGCAAGGATTTTGTCTTTGTTATTTAGGTTAAGGATTTCACTTATAATTCCATCTTTCCAGAAAAATCCGTTTTTGCCGTTTTCAATAATTCCTGCAACGCCGTCGTTTTCGGTGCAAACAGTTATACAACCGCAAGCCATAGCTTCTAAGTAAACCATCCCAAAAGTTTCATTGACGCTCGGAAGTGCAAAAATATCAGCATTTTTCATTTCTTCCAAAACGGAAGCATTATCCAAACGCCCTAAAAATATTGGTTTTGAAGAAAGTTTTTTGAGGTTTTTAAGTTCTTCTCCGTCGCCTATAATTCTTAATTCAACATCAATGTTTTCACATTCGCGAATTATTTTATCCACGTTTTTGCGCTTTATTAGATTAGCACAAGTCAAAATTCTAATCTTATTTTTAGGTGACCATTTTCTTTCTATTGGTTCAAAATTAACTCCGGAGGCGCAAACAAAAGTTTTGTTTTCATATTGCGGATAAAGTTTTAAGAATTTTTGTCTCAAAACTTGAGATCTGCAAGCAATTTTTTTTGCGTTTGCATAAGCTTTTTCTAATTCCGGTTTAAAATAAATTGAGTAAATAGGCTTTGTTAAAACTTCTAAATCCGAATAATGCACACCGGCTACAAACGGCAAACCGAGTTTGTTTGCAAAAATTTCACCGCTTGGCATGTGCGCAATTACTATATTAGGCACAAAGTCTGTTTTAATCTTTCGCCAAATTTCACCAACAAACGGCAAAAAATAATTAATGTTTTCGACATCTACATAAATATCGCTTTTATAAAATGGTTTCTTTCTAATAAACGAGTTAAGAAGAAAGTTTGGTTTGATAACGCGGACTTCATGACCCGCTTTTTGCCAGCCTTCTACAAAATATTCAATAGTTCTTGGTGTGTTTTTTTCATCTTCTTTAATTGGATACAAATCTGTTATGACAAGAATTTTCATCAGATGTCTCCATATTTATTTTTTTCGAAACACAGAATGTTGATTAATGAAAACGCCATTACAACGATTAGCAAAACTACCGCAAGTGCTGATGCGTAGCCTAAATCAAGGTTTTCAAACGCGCGTTCGTAAATATAATAAACGATTGTTTTGGTAGAATTTAAAGGGCCGCCTTTTGTCATAACATAGATTTCGGCAAAAACTTTCATTGCAGAAATTGTGCTTATTGTAGAAACTAGCGCAATTGTCGGCATAATGTGCGGAATTGTTACTGTCAAATGTTTGGTTAAAAAGTTTGCGCCGTCGATATCGCAAGCTTCATATAAATCTTGCGGAACACTCATTAACGACGCAAGATAAATCATCATATAATATCCGATACCTTTCCAGATTGTAACTATCGCAACGGAAAATAGTGCCCATTTTGTATCAACAAGCCAGCCAATAGGCTCTAAATGGAAGATTGTAAGTAGATAGTTTAAAATTCCTTGTCCTGCGTAAAGCCATTTAAATGCAATCGCAGCAACAACGATAGATACAATTACAGGTAGATAAAGCAAAATTTTATAAAGCGTAATTCCGCGAATTTTTTGGTTAATTAGAATTGCTAAAAAAAGCGGAAAAGTTACCAAAAATGGAACTGCAATTACAAGATACATAAATGTATTAAACATTACCTTGTAAAAAATCGGTTCTTTGAAAAGTTTCACGTAGTTGTCAACACCGTTAAATGTTGGATTGTAGATGCTTGATGAGTAGTCAAAGAAGCTCAATCCAAAAGTTTGAAAAAACGGTATGAAGAAAAACACTATCAAAACTGCAAGTGCCGGTAATAAAAATAAATATGGTGTGTATTTTTTATAATAATTCATACACTAATTATCTCATTTGTTAGGATATCGGTCAAGATGGATTGTTTAGTTACTATATCATAGTTTATGATTAGTTTAAAAATTTTAATTATACAATCTTATGCTAAAATAATAAAAAAGGAGATTAATTGTGAGTATAAAATTCGGAACTGACGGCTGGAGAGCTATTTTAGATAAAGATTTTACAGAAGAAAACGTAAAGCGCACAACACTTGCGATAGGTAAGTATGTTGCAGATAATTTTGGTTTTTCAAAACCAATTATTATAGGTTATGATCCTCGTAAAATGGCTGATGAATATTCTTTGCTTTGTGCAGAAATCTTAAAAGACAAAGGCTTTACAGTTTTCTATTCTAGCAGAGTTGTGCCAACGCCGGTTCTTGCCTATAATGCACTTGTTAAAAATGCATGTGCGATTATGTTTACGGCATCTCATAATCCTCCTGAATATTTGGGTATGAAATTTATTCCGGACTATGCAGGCCCTGCTACAGCAGAAATTACGGATGAAATCGTCTCAAATTTGGATAAAGATTATGAAAAATCTGCAAATTCAGGAGTTTTACATAAAGTTGATTTAGCTCCAAAATATTACGAGCATTTGAATTCATTAATTGATTTTGAAGTTTTTAAAAATTTAAAAACAAATATAATTTTTGACGGACTTTATTCTGCATCAATCGGATATTTTGATGAAATTCTAAAAAACAAAGGTATAAAATTTGATTCTATGCACATGTTCCACGATACAAATTTTGGTGGTGGAATGCCTGATCCTAAACCTAGATTTTTGAAAGAATTAATTGAAAAAATCAAGAATTCAAAAAACACTATCGGGTTAGCAAATGACGGCGACGCCGATAGATTTGGTGTTGTAAATGAGAATGGTGAATATGTTTCTCCGAACGAAATTATCGCAATTCTTTTAAAACATCTTATTGAACGCGGGTTTGAAGGCGCAGTTGTAAAAACTGTCGGCTCAAGCTTATTAATTGATTGTGTAGCTAAAAAACTCGGTGTAGAAGTAATTGAAACGGCTGTTGGATTTAAGCATGTTGGCGAAGCAATGCGAAAAAACAAAGTTATTATCGGTGGCGAAGAATCAGGCGGTTTAAGTATCTTAGGACATATCCCTGAAAAAGACGGACTTGTTGCAAACTTGCTTATCTTGGAAACTATGGCTGCTAGTGGTAAAAGCTTAGTAGAATTACAAAAAGAATTGTACGATTTAGCAGGTGCAAAATTCTATACAGACAGAATTGACTTGAAGCTTGATAACCAAGAAGAAATTAAACCGATTTTAGCGAAAGCAAAAGAAATTAAAGAAATAGGCGAATACAAAGTAACTTCAATTGATACAAAAGATGGTGTAAAATTAATGTTGGGTGATAAAACAAAAATTCTTGTTCGTCCGAGCGGAACAGAGCCATTGCTTAGAATTTATTTCGAAACAGATAGTGTTGAAAAGCTTGAAGAATTAAAGAAAAAATTGGAGCTTTAATATTGCTTAGAAGTCATGCTATAATAAATTTATAGACTACAAAAAGGAGAAAACAATGTCTTTAAGAAATGAACGAGTTAGAAAAGAATTAATGCGCGATATCTCTGATATTTTTAGAAAAGAAGTTAGAGGGCTTGAAGGTGTTGTTTCAATCGTTGACGTGGAAGTCTCTCACGATAATTCTTACGCCAAAGTTTTTTATAGCGTTTTGGGTTCACCTGAACAAATCGAAAAAGACAAAAATATTATCGAGAAAAATACAGGTAAAGTTAGATTTGAAATTGGAAAACGCATTAGACTTCGCGTTACTCCGGAAATTAAATTTATATACTCTGACGGCTTAGAACAGGGTTCTCGCGTTCTTGATTTAATCGAAAAAATCTCAAGAGGTGAGATTAAGTAGTGTTCGGCTTTCTTAATATCTACAAACCAAAAGGCAAAACATCTCATGATGTTGTTGCTATATTAAGGCGCATAACAAAAGTCAAACAAATCGGACACACCGGAACGCTTGATCCGTTCGCAGAAGGTGTTTTGCCAATTTGTATCGGAAAAGCAACGCGTTTAATTGAATACTTGAAAGACGATAAAGCTTATGTTGCTACTGTTCAATTTGGCTCTGCGACTGATACCTATGATTTGGAAGGTGAGACGACAAAAACTTCTGATTTAATTCCGTCTTTGGATGAAATAGAAGCAAAATTGGACGATTTTAGAGGAGAAATTGAACAAATTCCGCCAATTTATTCTGCAATAAAAGTTAATGGTAAAAAACTATATGAATATGCAAGAGCCGGTGAACAAGTAGAAGTTAAAACACGTAAAGTTTGTATTAGTGAATTAAAATTGCTTGAATATAATCAAGAAACCAGAACTTTAGAACTTTATATTGCGTGCTCTAAAGGTACTTATATTCGCTCTATTGCAAATGATTTGGGCGAAAAATTAGGATGCTTCGGGCATTTGATTAAACTCGTTAGAGTTCAAGCTGGCGATTTTGTTGTGGAAGATGCAATTAAGCTTGAAGATTTGCAGACAAAAGAGGATGTTGAAAAGCAGTTAATTTATCCGTTACAAAAATTGAATTATCAAGCATATTCTTTAGATGAAATTGAGAAAGAAAAGATTTCGCATGGCATGCAGATTTTTGCACGAAAAGATTTAGAAAACGGAATTGTAATTCTTATTTTTGCGGGCGCTTTAGTTGCTATTGCTAATTCTGAAGACAACAGACTTACCTGCCAAAAAGTGTTTATAAGCTAGAACATAATATCTAATCAATAAAATATTCGTCTAGACCAAATGGTCTATTTTTTATTGTTAATTTTAATCCTTTGATTGATGTTGCTTCCAATTAAATATATTACACTTTTATTGGGAGATAATATCCCGCAATTGTAGATAAAGACTTGGGTAAGTAAAAAAGAATAAGCGGAGAGAGGTAAGTAAGGTGAATCTTACAAGCTTGGACGTAACATTACAACGTATTAATATGATTGAAAATCAGTTTCAATCACTTATGTCTTATGGCGCAAAACCTGACGAAGATTTTCAAAAAATCCTCGACTCTTCTATTGCTCATAAATCTAACCCAACAGACACATCAAGAAGTGAAATCAATGATTTAATCGAAAAATACGCAGAAAAAAACGGTCTTGATTCAGACTTCGTAAAAGCTGTAGTTAAGCAAGAATCAGGGTTTAATCCTCAAGCAACTTCAAGTTGCGGCGCAATGGGCTTAATGCAATTAATGCCGGGGACAGCTCAAGGTTTGGGTGTTACAAATGCTTATGACGCTGAACAAAACATTATGGGTGGAACAAAGTACCTAAAAGGACTTATGGATAGATTTGATAACAACAAATCTTTAGCTTTAGCGGCTTATAATGCCGGCCCGAATGCGGTTAAGAAGTATGGTGGAATTCCACCTTATATGGAAACGCAAAATTATGTTAAGAGTGTTCTTAGCAATTATGACAAAATGAAAGGAGCGGGGGTAAATGGAGGTAGAGACTAATGCTGGTTAGAAGTTTTGAATCAGCTGCCAATGGTATGCTTGCTCTTATGGATATGAACGACAATACTGCTAATAACCTTGCAAACGTAAATACAGTAGGTTACAAAAAAGGTTCTTTGCGCTTTAAAGATGTTATGCAATCAGCTGTGTATTCTCAAGAAGGTTCAATTTTGAGAAATGATTCAAACAGATATTTAGG
>CAKVJE010000045.1 GCA_934754735.1 uncultured Candidatus Melainabacteria bacterium | reverse complement strand
ATAGTATTGGTATTCCTGATATGAAATATTATATCAATGCAGGGGTTATATTGTGGAATTTAAAACAAATAAGAAAAGAAAATATTACATCTAAACTGCTAGCAATGTGTAAAAATCAATACCGATTTATGGATCAGGATATTATTAATCTTGTATGTTATGGAAAAATAAAACATTTAGATTTTAAATATAATGTTATGACATCATTCAAGTCCCGTTTTTTGGATGTGCCTGAATTGTCTCAAAAGGTTTATGACTGTTATGGAAAAGAAAATGTAGAAAACGCTATTATTCATCCTGCGATTATACATTATGTATCTGATGAAAAACCTTGGAATAATAAAAATATTTGGCTAGGTAAGTATTGGCAATATTATGCAAAAAAGAATCCTATAAAATTCAAAAGAATTCCTACTATAGAACAAAGATTTATAGAACAAGTTAATGAATATAAATTTAAGAAAGTTGTTTTCTGGGGCGCTAGTGTTTTTCTAAGTGATTTAATTTTGTCAGGAAAAATTAAAAAGCGTAAAATTTTAGGAATAGTGGATAAATCTGCTTCAAGATGGGGGGAAAGAATTGGTGATTTAGAAATTTATTCACCTAATGATTTAGTTAATCTAAAACCAGATGTAATTATTTTTGCTATTAAAAATAATAATACGCAGATTTATAATCAAGTTAAAACTTATTTGGAAGAAAAATTTTTTGATATAAAATTTCTGTCAAATCCTTTTAATAAAAAGTAAAAAATATAATAATGTAACGATGTTGCTTTATATTCCTCCATAATTTTTAAAAGGGAATGGGTAAAATTTGAATTAGATTTTATTAAATCGGAGTCATAAAAACATTTTGCATTTTAGAAAATTTGTCTTGCCAATGTTGAAATAAAATTTTGTCTCAATTGTTCTTATTTCAATTACAATTGCTAAATTGAAATAACTATGCTATAATAAGCATGTTATTTCAATTTAGGTGTTATTATCATGAATCGAGCAGGAACTTATAAAAAGAATTTATCAGGAGAAATGGCATACAATTCCTTTATGCCGGCTGTTTTACCTCCTAATCCTCAAATAGAATTTAGTGATGAAATTGTAGAAATCTTGGTTAAAGCAAATCGTCAAATAGCTTTGTTAGAAGGTATTTCAAGTAGAATCCCTAATATTGATTTGTTTATCTCAATGTATGTTAGAAAAGAAGCGCTTATGTCTTCCCAGATTGAAGGTACACAAGCGACTTTAGAAGATGTTTTAGACCCAATGCTTGAAAATAATACCAATAGACCTGTTGGAGATGTTGTTAATTATATTAAAGCAACTGATTTTGCGATTAACAGATTGAAAGAACTGCCTTTGTGCAATCGCCTTATTAAAGAGGCTCACAAAGTTTTGTTAGCAGGAGTGAGAGGTCAAAACAAATGCCCCGGAGAATTTAGACATTCCCAAAACTGGATAGGCGGAGCAGGTTCAACTTTGCAGAATGCCAGATATATTCCGCCATCAGTAGAAGATATGCAACAGGCAATGTCTGATTTAGAAAAATATATTAATGCTGAAGATAATTTAGATGTGCTTATTAGAGCAGGTTTGATTCATTATCAGTTTGAAACTATCCATCCATTTTTAGATGGTAACGGCAGAATTGGTCGTTTGTTGATTACTTTGTTTTTGATGGAACAAAAAGTGCTTACAACTCCGGCTTTGTATATTTCATATTTTCTAAAGAAGAACAGAATTGAGTATTACGACCGCATGAGCGAAGTTCGCCTAAAAGGCAATTATGAACAATGGATTAAATTTTTCTTGGAAGCGGTTTATGAATCCGCTAAAGACGCCGTTGAAACTATTGACAAATTGACGGCTTTGCATGATAAAAATTGTGTAAAAATTGCAAATCTGGGACGCCGTGCAAAAAATGGAATGCGTGTTTTTGAATACTTGGAATCCAATCCTATAATAGAAATAAGAAAGACATCGCAAGAGCTTGATATTGCATTCAATACAATTTCCAGTGTAATTAAAGACCTGATTAATATCGGCGTCCTTGAACAAACTTCAAATCAATCAAGAAATAGAACTTTTGCGTATAAAGAGTATTTGGAAATTCTGAAAGAGGGAACATAGAAATTTATTTTAAGAAAATTTTTAGAGTATAAGTTATAATTCTTCACCATTAATTAATTTTATAATTTTTCCACCTAACGAAGACGCTCGTGCCGCAGACATAGCTTTTTCTGAAAAATTACTAGTTGTAATAAAAACGCCTTTTTTAGCCGGCTTACAACCTAATGCGCCAACAAAATTTTGCATTTCTTTTTCATTAACTTTATTATCAGCATATCTTTTTGCTTGAAGATAAATTTTTTCTAAACCTAATTCATCTTCATCAATTATTCCATCTATACCACCATCGTGACTTAATGGAGTCATAGAACCAATACCATAATTCATTTTTTCCATTAAATCTATAACTATACGTTCAAATCTAACAGGGTCTATTTTTTTTAATCTTGACAATAATTCCTTTTGCAAGCTTTCAAAATAAACAACCTGTGCGCTTTCTATTAATTCCTCTGGAGTTTTTTCATTTATTTGAAAGTTATCTTTTTCAATATTATTAATATTATTAATATTATCTTTATTATCTAAATTTCTTAGAAAACGTAAATCAATTCTTGTAGGATTCTTTTTTAAAATATCTAATCCTTTTTGAGTAATTTTAAAAGAACCTTTTTCTGGAGATTCGATTAACTCTGAATTTTTAAGATATTGCTTTGCCCAAGCAACTCTATTATACATTGTTTTTTGTACTTTACTTGGCAACCATTCATTTCTTTCTTCTTCAGATAAATTATACTCGTCTGACATTATATCAACCATTTCAGATAATTTTATAACATTGTTCTTGCTTAATAATTTTAAAATTGATAACATTAAAGTTTGAAAATCTGGTATTGCCATTCAAAATCTCCTTTTTTTTAAGATAATATGATTTTTCTTTTTTAGCAAAAATGTAATAAATTTAGAACTAATTCGAGATTTTGGAGTAAAAAATTGATAAAAAGTTTTTTTGAAATAAAATTTATAATCGCACTAAAAAAGAGCCTTACGGCTCTTATCTTTAAATGGTGGACTTTCGGGGACGAACCTCACACTTTGGGGTTTTCTTAAAAATCCTCGAACTTTTGAAATCCAGTCAGAGCAAGAAAAAAGAGCCCTTAAAGGCTCTTTTTCTAAAAATGGTGGAGGTTAGGAGATTCGAACTCCTGACCCCCTGCGTGCAAAGCAGGTGCTCTACCAGCTGAGCTAAACCCCCATTTTGGTTGTTTTGGTCTCGTAACCTTTGTTTCCATCGGTCACATTTATTATTGTACATGATGATTTTTTTTTGTAAAGGGGTTTCTTTAATTTTTTCTAAAATTTTGTTTCGCTGCTTTTAAATTTCAGATAATACTAACGTTTGCGGTAATTATCCCAATATTTTTTTGTTCGCGCCAATGCTTGTTTTTCTGTACAGCCATAAGAAGACAAATCCAGGTTGATACGCCCGCCAGATTCTTTTTGTAATGTCTTTTTGATTTTGAATGGATACGTTTCATTGCCCCGTAAACCGCCGTTCTTAAGTATTGAAATAATTTGCTCAATATACTTTTGGCAGTTTTTAGGAATATTTGGAAACATGTCTATAAATTTACTCAAAGGCATATTTGAGCGCATACTGTTTGCATTTGCGGAAGTCAACATGAAATTGGAGATTGCATTTTGACCATTTTTTGAATTTGGTTTGACATGTTCAATAGTTGCCCTAGAAGCACGTACCAATCGTTTTCCAATTTCTTCTTGCGAGCGTTCTGCATATTTGACGATAAACGCATTTTCACTCGTTGAAGATGTAGGAAGATATTCTGCTCTGTCTTTTAATTCTTCAAAAGCCTTCTTTTCAGCCCTTTTAGGTTTTGTTTCATCTAAATATTCTAAAAGCGTTTTTCTCTTAAATGTATTTTGAGGATTAGAATCTAATATAACTTGTCTGCATTGCGTTGTCTTATCATGTACCATTAAAGCTAATTCCGGTGACAGTTTTAATGAAATTTTATCCACATCATCCAATACATTAAATTCCTCAAGTTTAAGTTTTACAAGTGCTTGACTATACTCACGTCTTAAAATATTTTGTAAATTAGAGTTTGGGCTGAATTTCGAATAAGCTTCAAACATTTTGAAGATTTTCTTTTCAACTTTTTGCATGTATTTTTTATAAGGAGTTAATGTTTTAACAATCTCTGTAACATTGGTGCAACGATCAATTTTTGCTTCTATTCTTGGTAATTCCGCGCTTGTAATCATTTTTACACCAAAATATGGACAAATTATGTCCTTAAGTTTTCTCAACGGATTACCGGCGGAAGTCGAAGCCCTAAAATTAGGCGAAAAAAAAGTTGGTGACTTTTGTATTTCGTGAAAATTTGGAACGCCACTATTCGCTATACTATTTGACGCGAAATTCTTACTATTATCAAAAATTTTTGGTGCTATAGCAGATATTATCACTTCACAATCCCTTTACTATTTTTATAATAGCAGTTGTTCTACATTTTGACAAGACAAACATAAGGATGATAAAAATAGCACAATAATTCTTATTATTGAACGCCTTGAGCGCCTGAAACGATTTCTACTAGCTCTTGAGTAATTGCAGCTTGACGAGCCTTGTTATAATCAATAGTAAGCGTTGTAATCATTTCTTCTGCGTTATTTGAAGCCGCTGACATAGCTGTCATACGAGAAGCCAATTCACTTGCATTTGCTTCCAATAAAGCTTGATAAATAGAATTTGTTATATACATTGGAACAAGCTGTTGCAAAACAGAATGTGGAGAAGGTTCAAACTCCATAACAGCGTCCAATTCGTGAGTATCAGCTTTTTCAACTTTAACAGGTAAAACTTCCCAATTAACAACATTATAAGACATCATATTATTAAAATGGGTTGTTATAATCTCAATTCTATCAATACTAGCGTTAACAAAATCTTCTGCAATATCTTCGGCGATTAAGCTTGCGCCTGTTGCAGTCGGTTCATTTGCTATACCGATATAACCTTTTTTAAGTTCATAATTGCCGTTTCTATGCTTAAAGGCAGAAATTGCTTTTTGTCCAACAGGATAAATTACGGTTTTAATGCCATTTTGTTCATTTTCAGCAACTCTTTTTAAAGCAGTTTTAATAACGTTAGCGTTATAAGCACCTGCCAAACCTTTATTAGATGTTATAACAAGCAAACCTTCTGTTTTAACTTCTCTTTTAGTCAAAAGTTCAGGGTAGTTATCCAAGCCGCGTTCAACTTTCAAACCTGAAACCGAATACTCTCCGCCAACTGTTGCAAGCATTTTTCTAAACAAATGCAACAATTCATCAGAAAACGGTCTGGCTGCTTTTACTGTGCTTTCAGCTTTTTTAACCTTAGCTGCTGCGACCATTTTCATAGCTTTAGTGATTTTCTTTGTATTCTGAACGCTTGATATTCTGCTTTTTATATCTTTTAAATTTGGCATAATTTGTCCTTTTTCTAGGTCCCCTCACCCCTTGAGAGAGAGGGAGCAGTCGTTGACGAGCTGCGCGAGTCTTACGAATGCGGGTGAGGGGTTGCAAATTAATGGATTGCCACGTCGCCCGATTTAGTAGTTGCTCCTCGCAATGACAGCACATTTAAAGTGTGATGACATTACAAGAACGTATTTTATCTTAATTTTAAATCCATACCCTTTTTAATCAACAATACAGCTAACAAGATTAACAATACTGTTTCCAAAAGTGGATTTGGAATCATAAAGAACATGAATGATTTAACAACTACATATATAAACAAGAATGCACCAATTAGCAAAAATGCAATTCTGTTAAATCTCCATGCACCTTCAGAATTGTCTTTGAAGTAGTTTACATATTCTACATCAGCTACGTGATGGCATTCTGGAGAGTCTTTACAAACAAATTCATTTTTGTATTGTTCAGCACATTCTAAGCATAAAGCTTTTCCACAAGCTTTACATACTGCAAATGCATCTCTGTCATGGTGATTGTAACATTTCATAAACAATTCTCCTTTTTTATATTTACCCCCTCTCCTTGGGAGAGGGTAGAATTTCAAGTTGAGCTTTGCGAAGCTTAGAAATTCGGGTGAGGGGTCTACCTCATTTTTTGTCAGGCAATGCCTGACCTACTGTAAATATGAGCGAAGCGAATAAAATGAACTTATTCACCTATTCACTCATTGATTTATTCACTCTATAACGTTTTCGAATAAGCTTCCAATGCTTCCCTCAAAGCCTTCATATCATCATCGCTCAACTTAGCACCTTCATTCAATGCTTTATTAAGTTCAGACATATTAGCTTCAAAGTATTCAAACCAACCGGCTTTGAATTCGTTAATCTTCTTATTATCAACTTCATCCAAGAAACCTTCGTTAGCTGCAAACAAGATTGTAACTTGTTGTGCTACAGAAAGCGGTTTGTATTGAGGTTGTTTAAGAACTTCTGTAAGTTTTTGACCTCTCAAAAGTTGTTTCTTTGTTGCTGCGTCCAAATCAGATGCAAATTGCGCGAACGCTTCTAATTCTCTGAATTGAGCCAAGTCCAAACGCAACTTACCTGCAACTTGTTTAATACCCTTAGTTTGAGCCGCACCACCTACACGTGATACAGAAATACCGGCGTTAATAGCAGGTCTTACACCAGAGTTGAACAAAGCTGTTTCCAAGAAAATTTGACCGTCTGTAATTGAAATTACGTTAGTCGGAATGTACGCAGAAACGTCGCCGGCTTGTGTTTCAATAATAGGAAGTGCTGTAATACTACCACCGCCCAATTCATCAGAAAGTTTAACTGCTCTTTCCAACAATCTTGAGTGAAGATAGAATACATCACCAGGGTAAGCTTCACGTCCTGGTGGTCTTTTAAGAAGTAATGACATTGCACGATAAGCCTGAGCGTGTTTAGTCAAATCATCATAAACGATAAGAACGTGTTTACCTTGTTCCATAAATTCTTCTGCAATCGCAACACCGGCAAATGGTGCGATGTATTGCAACGGCGCAGGTTCGTTAGCAGTTGCTGAAACGATAATAGAATAATCCATTGCACCATGTTTTTCTAAAGTCTTAGCCAATTGTGCAACAGTAGATGCTTTTTGACCAATTGCAACATAAATACAGATTACATCTCCGCCTTTTTGGTTCAAAATTGTATCAATAGCAATAGCAGTTTTACCCGTTTGTCTATCGCCGATAATCAATTCTCTTTGACCTCTACCAATCGGAGTTAAAGCGTCAATCGCAGTCAAACCTGTTTGAAGCGGTTGGTGAACTGATTTTCTTGCAACAATCCCTGGTGCAACTCTTTCGATCGGACGAGTTTTATCTGTAATAATTTCACCCTTACCGTCAATCGGACGACCGGTTGGGTTAATAATTCTACCGATAAGCGCATCACCAACAGGAACAGAGGCGATTCTACCTGTTGTCTTAACCGTCATACCTTCTTTAATATGAATATAATCACCCAAGATTACAACACCAACGTTATCTTCTTCAAGGTTTAAAGTGATACCTAATGTACCTTTTCCGTCTTCAAATTCAACAAGCTCATTAGACATTACGTTTCTAAGTCCGTAAATTCTCGCAATACCGTCTCCTACTTCTAGTACACTTCCGATATTGGATACTTCAGCCTTAGCCTCATAATTTCTGATATTCTCTTTAAGAATTGAGCTAATTTCATCAGGATTTATAACTGCCATATCCTATCCTTTCATTATCTTCTTACTTAAATTATCTAGTTTATGTCTGATACTGTTGTCAATAATTGTTTCATTAATATTAAATACCAGACCTGCAATAATGCTATTATCAACAGTCCAGTTAACAATAACATTCTTTTTCAACTTATCTGCAATTCTATTTCTGATGTCATTTTTTCTGTCATCGCTCAAATCAATTGCAGAAGTTACACCTACTCTTACAACATTATTTTCTTCCTCGAATTCTTTTTGAAATTCTTTAGCAATTTCGCCTATAATGTTAACTCTTTTTTTCAAATTCAAAGCTATCAAAAAGTTGTAAACAATCGGCATCAAATTATTTTGGAATAATTTACACAAAATAATTTGTTTTTCTTCAACAGAAATTGAAGGATTATTAATTACATTTGAAAGTTCGGCTGAAGAACGAATATTTTCATCCACTTCTTTTAAATCGTCCAAAATATCTTCCTTAGAGATACCTTGATTTTCGTTTGCAAGCTCCATTAGAGCCTTTGCCCATCTTTTTGCAATTAATTCAGAATTTTGAGAAACCTTCATTTTCCTTTACCTTTCAAAAGCCTAGCCTTTGTAGCTGTTTAAAGCTTCTAAGCTTTCATCAATTAATCTTTGGTGTAAATCATAATTGTTATTCAACTCACTAACAATATGATTTCTTGCAACTTCAATAGAAGCTTCTGACGCTCTTTTCAAAATATCGTTCTTTAAAAGAGCAGACTTGTTTTCAACAAGTTTTTTAGAATTATCTTTAATGCTTTCAACCGTATGATTAGCATCTTCTATAATCTTTTCACCAACAAGTTTTGCATTCTGTTCAGATTTTTTAATAATTCCGTCGATTTCTTCTTCAATATGAGAAACCTTTTCTTCTATTTCTTTTAAATGTGTTTCAGATTCTGATTTAGAAGTTTTAGAAGCTTCAATATTTTCAATAACTGCATTTTTCATGTTTTCCAACATGCCAACAACATCAATTTTCTTAAACAAGAATATCAATATTGAAAGAAATATAACAAAGTTAAATAAATTCGTTTTGCTAATATAATCTAAAACTGAACCTAACATCACTAAACCTTCCACAATATTTCGTTAATTTTATCGTTATCAAAGCCTTGAACTTCACTTCTATATCCCAAAACTTTTTCAACAATATCATTGGCCAAATCAGTCATTCTCCATTTCAAACCCTCTTTTGTTTCGTTAGAAACATTATTCAAGTTTTCATAAGCTTGAGCCAATTCCCCATTAGTTTCATCTTGCGCCTTCGCAACAATCTGAGTTTTTTCATTCTTGAAGCCGTTTACAGATTCAACGTATTTTGAACGGGCATCATTTTTAGCACCGCTAAGCTTATCTTCTCTTTCCTGTGATAACTCATCTGCGCGTTTATGATTAGCTTCCGCACTCTTTAAATTACCTTCAACAAAACTTTGTCTTTCTTTTACGATTTTTCCCATAGGTGCATAAAGCACTTTGTTCATCAAGAAAACAAAGACAATAAAAGAAACTATTGATGCTAAAAATGTTCCGTTAAATTCCATAATTGACCTTTTAGTTTTTGTCGGATTGGTAAATCCGACCTACATATATCATCCCCTCTCCTCGGGAGAGGGAGTAGCCGTTAGCAAGCGTAAGCGAGCTTTACGGATATGGGAGAGGGTTTTATAAATTAACCCATCATACCTGACAACTTCAAAGCAATAACCAATGCATAAATCGCACAAGCTTCTGCCATAGCTGCACCAACTAAGAAGAAACCAACTGCTTTACCTGCAATTTCAGGTTGTCTAGCGATTGATTCCAACAAACCTTTTGTTGCAATACCAATACCTAAACCTGCACCAACTGCACCAAAACCGATTGCAATACCGGCACCTAATTGTGCCAAATCAGAAATTGTTTTAACGTCTTCCATTTTAATCTCCTTCGTATTAATGTACGTTTACTTTATTTTAAAAATCTAACCTTCTTCTTCATTAACTGCAGAAGCTATATAAACCGTAGTAAGCATTGTGAATACCAAAGCCTGAACGCAAGCCACCAAGATTTCAAAGAACATCATCGGTAGCGGTAAACCCCAAGCGCAAATTCCTAGCAATGCAGCAATCAGAATTTCACCAGCCAAAACATTACCAAACAAACGAATGCCAACGTTAGCGGTCTTGTGAACAATTCCAAAATCTCAATCAAAGCCGAAATTATTGCAACAAGTGAAAAACCATGCAAGAAAAACTTGAATTTCTTCTTCATCAATCCTGCAACAACATAATAAACCAAAACAATAATTGCCAAGCCCGCAGTTAAATTGATATCATTCGTAGGAGAAGCAATTTCACCCTGTTTCAACTCAATCATTCTTAAAGGTAATTGACCCATCAAGTTTGCGGTAACTATAAACAAAAACAAAGATGCAATAAGCGGAAAATGCTTATCAGCGTCTTTATGTATCATATTATGAACCAAGTCATTAAAATAACCTAAAACGCTTTCAAAAACAACTTGAAGCTTTGTTGGAAATATACTGATATTTCTTGTTACAACAAACGAAACAACAATCAAAAATGCCATTGCTGCCCACATTGTAACCAATGTGTCCATATTAAATGCCATTGCATGGCCTGCAATAACTTTATTAACTATCCAATGTCCTTCACTCATGGAATGACCTCTCTCTTTTTCATAAAAAATGTAGCACAAAAAAAACGCAAGCGCAACTTACTTTTTCTTTACTAAAAAGAAAAAGTAAGCAAAAAGAAAAGAACACTCTATCGGTTGACATATTTAAAACTACATGTATAAATTCAACCTCCCTGTCAACCTCAATACGAGACTACAAGTTAGGCGCATCCCCTCCCTCGGGGGAGGGCTAGGGAGAGGGTTTTATAAAAAAAGACTTATCACACACTATCGGATGACAACAGAAACACTACTAAACTATATTATTCCACCAAGTCATCCTCAAATAAAAACTACAAACTGGACGCATCCCCCTCCCTCGGGGGAGTTTTCTGCTTCACTTCCTAGCTAGCAGTTGTACTTACCAACTGGGAAGTGTGGTGAAAAAGGGAGAGGGTATTATAAAAACTTTCGTCACCCAAAATAAAAACTACTAGATAAAAGTAAGTAAAAAGAAAAGAACACATTATCGGTTGACATATTTAAAATTACAAGTATAAAATTGACATCAATGTTCATATTGAACATTCTTTAAATTGAATAAAAACAGAGAAAAAATCTTCTTGAGAATCTTATAACCTAACTTTATTTACCATTTTACCTAAGTAATAACACGCAAAACTTCCTCCGGGAATCGGAGTGAAGGTACCACCTAATGCCATTAGTGCCGGAAGTTCTTTTTTTGTAATTTTTGTTTTAGTAAAAATGCTATTTGTGATTGTAGGAATCTTATGATATCCCTTTATTTCGGCCAATCGTTTTCCGATTTGATAATTGTTCACAACTTTCGATTTGATGCTTCCAATACCGGACATCATTTCTTTGTATTCACCTCTAATAAGGCTTTTTGCTCCATTTAATAAACTTATTGAAATCATAACAACCAACCTAAATTTATATTACATATATAAAGTATTTTTCTTTGAAAAAATTGCTTTATTCTGTTACATTCTGTACTATTTTGTAAAGATTTTGTAATGATTTGACATTTTTCTGATACAATGAATAAAAAGTGGTAAAATAGCCGAGAATTAAGGGAAAAGAGATTATGAAGAGATTTTTGATGATGTTATTTACGACAATGCTTATGACTCTACAGTCTGCGCAAGCTATGAATGTAGACGCATTTATGGATAAGCATGTCGCGCCAGTTTCTGACGCGGTTGCTAAATTAATTTTCTTCCCAATTAATATCTGTGGTAACGATGTTCCATTAATCATTTTTTGGGTTTTAATCGCAGGTTTCTTTTTCACATTCTATTTTAAAGGAATTTCTGTTTGGGGGTTTAAACACGCACTTGATGTTGTTGCAAAACCTGCTGAAAAGCATAACGACGGATGTGGTGAAGTATCATCATTCCAAGCTCTTGCAACAGCTTTATCAGGTACAATAGGTATCGGAAGTATTGCAGGTGTTGCAATTTCAATTTCAATCGGTGGCCCTGGTGCTGCATTTTGGATTTTTGCCGGTGCTCTTTTAGGTATGTCAATCAAATTTGTTGAAGCAACTTTAGCAGTAAAATATAGAAGATTTAACCTTGACGGTTCTGTTTCCGGTGGTCCTATGCACTATATTGCTCACGGTTTAACCAGAAAGAAAATGCGTTGGCTAGGTCAACCTTTATCAGTATTATATGCAATACTTTGCATTGGTGGTGGCATTACAGGCGGCAATATGATTCAAATTAACCAAACTGCGCACCAAATCGTATTTATAACAGGTGGTTCACACAGTATTTTCCACGGTTATACTTGGTTAATCGGTTTAGTTGCAGCTGTTTTAATAGGTATGGTAATTGTTGGTGGTATTAAAAGCATAGCAAAAGTTACAACAATTTTAACTCCGACAATGTGCTTGTTATATATCGTTTCAGGTACTATCGTAATACTTGCTAACTTTGTTCATATTCCTCACGCAATTGCTTTGATTATCCGCGAAGCTTTTCATCCAACAGCTGTTGCTGGCGGTATCTTTGGTACAATTATTATTGGTTTAAGACGTTCTGTTCAATCAAATGAAGCTGGAACAGGTGCGGCTGCGATTGTTTATGCTACTGCTCAAACTAAAGAACCTGTTTCTCAAGGTTTTGTAGCTTTATTAGAAACATTTTTAACAGGTGTTCTTTGCTTATTTACTTCTTTTGCAATCGTATTTTCAGGTGCTTGCACACATGCTGCAAAGGAAATTTCAGGTATTGAATTAGCGTCAAATGCTTTCCAATCAGTAATTCCGTTCTTCCCAATTATTCTTTCAATAATTGCTGTAATGTTTGCATTATCAACTTTGATTTCTTGGGCTTATTACGGACAAAAAGCTTGGACATTCTTATTTGGTGAAGGTAAAAAACGTGTTCTAGCTTTCAACTTGATTTACTGCTTATTTATTATTATTGGTTCAGCTATGAACGTTAAATCAGTTATCGATATTACAGACGCTATGATGATTGCATTGTGTGTTCCAAATATCATTGTATTGTATATTTTGTGTCCTGAAATTAAACGTGATTTGAAATCATATTTAGAAAAACAAGATATGAAATTTGTTAAACAATTTATAAAGTTCTAAATATATAAAATTACTAAAAACGACGAATGACTTTTCTTAAGTATTCGTCGTTTTTTATTGTTTATATTTTTTGTTCTAACAAATCAAGTTTTATATGGTTATATGCATCATTTCCATATTCATCTGTCACAAGTTTATTTTCTTTACATAGGAACTTTGAGGCTCGTTTTAAAATTGGATAACAGTCTCCGGAGATGCTTGTACCCATTGGCGCATTTAATTCAAAAACAATTCCTTTTGATTTTCCGTATGACTTATTAGTTCCAGCATAATCTAAAGCTAAGTCTTTACTGCTAGACCAAAATGAATATTGTGGCATGTAAAAACTTTCTCCTTTAGATAGTTTTAAGCATTTTAGAAAGAATTTACTGGCATAATCAAATAGTCCGAAGCGCATGCCTGAAGGTTTTTCAATTCCACGCCATAGAATCGTATCTTTATCAAGTGTTTTTGAATTTAATCTGATTGAAAAATCATTGTTAAATAACGAGTGTTTAATGTCTTGTGGAGTTGAAGCTAAACCGCTTATGCCCATTAGTGCATTATTAATACTATGAAACTCGTAATTTCCAAGTCTTGGCATAGCGAATCTTTGATTTTCTTTAGCCATACGCCAATATTTTTGGCAAAATAATTCTTTTGTTTGTGTTGGTTGTATTTCTAACATTTGGTTTTTCCTAACTTAATATTTTATTTTAAAAACAAAAAAAAGAGAAAGATTAAAAAATTTTCTCTCTTTCTCCTTTTTTATTTTATTATATATTAAACTAAATTAAATTCAAGCTACACTTCTTTGAAAACCAAAGTCGCGTTGTGACCACCAAATCCGAATGAATTTGAAAGTGCTGCATGAACCTTCTTTTCTCTTGCTTTATGTGGAACATAATCCAGATTAGCAACGTGTTCGTCTTGGTTATCAAGGTTGATTGTTGGAGGAACTTTACCGTCTGTAATAGTTTTAACACAAACAATACCTTCAACAGCACCAGTTGCGCCCAACATATGACCATGCATACTCTTAGTTGAACTTACTAACAAGTTTGGATTTTTTTCCTTGTCGCCAAAAATCTTAGCAATAGCTTGAGATTCCGCAACATCACCTAAACCTGTACTTGTTCCGTGTGGATTGATGTAATCAATGTCTTCAGGTTTCATGCCTGCATCAGCAAGAGCCAATTCCATAGCCTTAATTGCACCGTTACCGTCCGGATCCGGAGCAACCATATCGTAAGCATCAGCGGATTGACCATAACCAACGATTTCTGCATAAATCTTAGCACCACGAGCTTTTGCGTGTTCATATTCTTCAAGAACAACTACACCTGCGCCTTCACCCATTACAAAACCATCTCTATCTTTATCATAAGGTCTTGAAGCTTTTGTAGGTTCATCATTTCTCTTAGAAAGAGTTCTAGCTGCTGTGAATGCACCAATACCCAATGTTGTGATTGTAGCTTCGCAACCGCCAGCTACCATAACATCAGCATCGCCGTATTGGATTGTTCTGAATGCGTCACCGATTGAGTGAGAACCTGTAGCACAAGCAGAGACAACAGCTTTGTTTACACCTTTGTAACCATGTTTCATAGATACACGACCTGATGCCATATCAACGATTAACATAGGAACTGTGAATGGAGAGCCTTTTGTAGGTCCTTTATTAATCATAGCCATATGGTTCTTTTCAAATGTTTTGAAACCACCTGCTGCAGAACTTACCAAAACACCAATTCTGTATGGATCAATGTTAGCTTCGTCAATACCTGAATCTGCAATCGCTTCATCAGCTGCTACCATTGCAAATTGAGTAAATCTATCCATTCTGTTTGCATCCTTAGAAGACATATAATCTTCAGGATTAAAATCTTTATCTTTAATTTCACCAGCTATTTTTACAGTGTGTTTTTCTGTATCAATAGATTCGATTAGTGAAACACCGCTTTTACCATTAAGAAGAGCATTCCAAAAATTATCAACTCCAATACCGCATGGAGTAACTGCTCCCATCCCTGTTATAACAACTCTACGTTTAGTCATCTTCCCCTTTTCCTTAGTTAAATTTCTAGCTTACACAATCAAGGATTGTTTAAATCAGCTACCATAATAATAAATAAAGAGGGCGAAAATATATAATCCTCACCCTCTTAATATAAACTTAAAACTTACTATGAGTGAGCTTCGATGTAGTTAACTGCATCTTGAACTGTTTGAATTTTTTCAGCTTCTTCATCAGGAATTTCGCAACCGAATTCTTCTTCGAAAGCCAT
>CAKVJE010000044.1 GCA_934754735.1 uncultured Candidatus Melainabacteria bacterium | reverse complement strand
CCCTCTCTCTTGACCGGTTCACGTTAAACGAGTACGCTTACGCTTTTACTCTCTGTTCACCGGTCGCTCCCTCAAGGGGTGAGGGTTATTTGCTATAAGCCGTGAACGTGACCGTCGCTTGATAAGTCCCTGCTTGGTCTTGTCCCACGCTATATGTGCCTTGCACCGGAGTTTGCCCCACAATGTGCGTTACAGTTCCATCGGCACCATCAGAACTGTTTACTTTTATTACATAACAATTTCCATACACACTATAATTTTGTTTAAAATCAGCTGTAATTGGGCTTGCTGTTGAAATATCAACAGGATAAGCAATTACATTTCTATTATTATCACCGCCAATTCGGGCATTTTCTATCGATTCTGATGTTGGTGATGATAATGTGTTTACAAACAAAAGACTTCCATTAGAACCATACGCTGAAACAGTGCCCCCATCGTGCGGAATACTAGATGTTATTATGAAATCATAATTATCGTCATTGCCATTTGTTTTAATATTAAAAACAGATTGCAATCCGCTATGAGTACCAGTTTTACCGTTCGCAACGGCATTTTCAATCGAAGCAGTTTGCTTTTCAATGGTTACAGTCGGCTGAACAGACGTTTGTAACGCCTGTTCAGCTTCTGCATAACCATAAGCTTTTTCTGCAACTACTGTTGCAGTTATTAATAGTATTAACGATATTAATATATTTTTCTTCATTTTGATATTATATAGTTGCTTTTGATAATGTTAATGTTGCTTTGTAAACACCTTTTGTATCATAAGTGTTAAATGAACTATCTACGGCTTTTAAACCTGTTATGTAATTAAAATCGTAAATACCATTTTGCATTGAATAAGTTACAACACCAGTACCTTCTTCAAATGTCGCAGTAGGATCACTTATGGCTCCATTTGGAGTTATTGTTGCCATTTTGTATGTAGGTTTCAAATCTAATGCAAAAGCATTTTTACTTTGTTGAGGAGTTGAAACAACGGCTTTTATATCTTCAGCAGTAGCCTTTACGCTACCACCATTATTGCTTGTATTTGCAAAAATTAATTTTAGAGCATTATTTTCACCATATAGAGCAGGGGCATCTTTCGCAGCTATATCACCAGCTGCTGCATACAAATATAGTTTTTGTTCGGCATCATTCGTATAAACTCTAAAATTAGATGAAAGCGCTTCATTTAAATTTAAGTTTGCATAGTTTTCATCAAATGTTACAGTTGTAGTAACTTTTTCAGATAATTTTTGAATGTCCAAAAACGGATCCAATGTTAAAGAATAATTTGATGTTTGAGAAGCAGGATCATGCGATACTCCTTCTGCAAATGCAGGAGAAATCAGCAACAACGCTAATGCGATTGGGAGTAATTTGGTGATTTTTTTCATAGGGTAAACCTTCCTTTCTTAATTTGTGTTTTACACATTACCTTTTGTATTAAAATTTGTTTCTTTTTTTATATTTACACGTTTTCCATTGCCATCTATATATGAAATAATCATTCTTAAAGTATATTCACTTGATGCGTTAAGTTTGTCTGTTTTAACTTTTTGTTTGTCAATATAAAAACCATTTGAAGGAACAACTTTTTCATTAATGTTATATTCATCAATTAATTTTTTACCTTGAACTATTTGAATGATTCCTGAATAACGAACTTTACTATTACCTTTTGAAACTAACTTCATATTAGTATATAAAACGCCATTTTCTTGTTTTAGGTTAAAGTATTCCATTTCAGCTTCTTTAACAACCTTACCTTTATCTACATAAATCGGAACACCAACTCTTGTTTTTACAATCAATTGAGCACCAATTCCTTGCATACCTGTTGGAATATTAAATTCTTTAGGATTAATATCTTCAATAAACAAAACTACTCTATTTTCACCGTCAGGCAATTGGTTTATACCTGTTATATTAACCCTTAATTTCTGAGATTTACCTTGTGCAACCGTAAATTCTGATGGCACAAAACGTGTTTTTTTAGTTAAATCATTTGGTGCAGTTGAGTTTTCAACTAAAATCATTTCATTTTTGTCATTGATAGTAAAAAATTTCGGATAAACTTTAAATCTCATTGGTTGTTGAGAATCACCTTTAATATCAATCGCAGTTGTTACATAATTATTTTTAAGTTTATTCGCATTAATTTCTACACGCGTAGGCGCAACCGCTACTGACGCGAATGCCGGTATTGCCATAAATAACGCGAGAGTTGTTGTTAGTATTTTTTTGTTTAGTGTCTTGAACATGTTGTTTCCTTTTTGGTCCTCCCCACCCCTTGAGGGCGGGGAAATGGTTCTTCTTGAGCGTGAGCGAAAGTTAGAACCATAGGGGCGGGGTTTGTCTTGTTACCCCACACCCGCATTCGTAAGGCTCTTAAATTCGCCAACGACTGCTCCCTCTCCCTCAAGGGGTGAGGGTTTTGCGCCTAGCTTCCTTCTCTTAGAATATAGCGCACCTTGTTGTCATAATTTCCGGCAGGTATAAACTTGCCGTCTTTTGTTTCGACCGAATACTCGACCGAAACATATTCATTATTCGCCGGGGCTTTGCCCTTAGCTAAAATAATTTCTTTTCCTTCCTGTAACAGAACTCTTTCCTGCAGACGTTCGCCCACATTCGCAGAAGCTGTTACGGTTCTTATATAATAATTACCTGCTCTTTCGCCAAAATTATCAGCATTGACAGATAATTCCCAATCACAATTAGAATTGATATAAACTAAAGGTGATGTTTCATTTGTAATTTTTTTATTTTTTTCAAACGCGTTAGACGCACCTACCGTAATCTTTGGCACTTCACCATGCAAACTTATTTCTTGAATAGACGGAACTATAAACTGCAAATTAAATGTTGTTGTCGATGCAATTTGATTTGTATCAACATCGGTTGCCTGAACCTCAAAGTTGATACTATAAGTTCCTGCCGGAACCATACCAAAATCACGAATTTTTGCAGTCATATTTTTAGCTACGCCGCCCATTGTTAATGCGTCAAATATGTTTGAATACTCGTTATAACGCAAATACACATCTTCTCTTGTGTTATTGATATACAAATTGTTTAGCGGAATAGAAACCTTGCCGTCTGAGCTTCTCACAGCATCATCAAGCGGCCTCACCGCAATATTATACACACCCCCGTCGTCGCTATTGATTATTAAATTACGCTCAATATTTTGCTGACGCACTACAGTATCACCCTGATAGTCAACAATAACAAAGGATGCTTCTGATGGTGCGCTTAAACAAAGCGCGAATAATGCTGTAATCAATAACTTTTTCACTAGTAAAGCTTTCTATATAGTAAAGTTGTTACTTTTATTGTAACAATTTGCAATAAAACCTCAATATAGATTTAAATAAAATACTTTATTTGCATGAGCGTTTTTGTTAAATATCCTCTTAAAAATGTACAACCTTGTTTTCATGTTTAACGGCTGATTTTTGAAAAACTTTAGAATATTTTTGATTTTTGTTACAAAGCGTTACAAATTGCAAAAACAAAGATTAATAGGTTAATATAGACTAGAGGAGAATGGCATTAGCCTTAAATTAAGGCTAAAACGGATTTGGGGAAATCGTTTTGAAAAAAATATTATTATCGTTTTTTGTGCTTATTTTGAGTACTTTGGCATCATTTGCGGAAGGCAGTACCGCAAGTGCGGATTTTAGTATAACAATTCCTCGTTTTGTAAAAGTTGAAGCTGTTTCAAGTCCTGTTCTTACTGCAAATATTACAGATAGAACCGGAAATTTATATTCGCCGCTTTCTACAACCTTTAAAGTTATTTCAAACAGTGCAGAGACAACAAATTTGTACTTAAAAGCAAATGTTATAACTGATGGCGGATTTGAAGAAGCAATGTTTGAGCAAGGCGGAAGAGTTTATATAGCGTTTGCAAATCTTGCAAACAAACCAAAATCACAGTCTTTGGCAAACTGCAAAATGGGTTCTTTGCCAAAAGACAGTCCGGGGATTGTTGCGTACCCTGTTTTATCTGTTACAGGTGCTAAATCCAAATATTTACAAGGCAAAGGTAAGTATGAAGTATACGCAGAAAACGGAACAACATTTGTAACCGTAAATGTTGGCTCAAATGTTTTACGCTCATCTTTTGCTGGCAATGACCCGAAAGGGTTTTATCAGGCTGTGTTGTCGCTGACGGAAGCGGATATATAAATTTAGGATTACCCACCCCTTGAGGGAGGGTCGAAATCTTTGATTTCGGGGTGGGGTCTTATATATTTGAGGAAGCACCCCTCCCCGCATTTCTAGCTTTCGCAAGGCTCAAGCAGAACTGCTCCCCTCCCTCAAGGGGTGGGGATAAAAAGAAAAATGGAAGTGAAAAATAAGAGGAGAAAACTGAATACAAGATTAACCGCGACGCTATTACTTGCGGTGTATTTGGGTTGCGCTCCTGTTCTTGCTGATTTTTCTCCGTATTTAACATCTTCCTCCCCAAATTTCACATATTTAGAATCTCCTCAAGTTAAACCCATAAAACTTGTTAATCCACTCTATTTAGATACGACAAAGACTGTAAAACCAATTATAAAAACGACAAAGCTTATTCCATATAACGGCGAATTGAGCGAAGCCGATTATTTCTCCTCAGAAATAGACGAAACTACAGATACTCCAAAACAAAATGCCCCTCCGCAAATTAACGCACCGCCGAGTGACGACTTTTTTGCACTGCCAAGCGTAGTAGAAAGTACAAATAGTGATTCTGATACCACATCAAATTCCATAACGGAAGAGCAAGATGCGGTATATTCTGCTGGCGCGGAAACTTACCAAGGCGAGCAAGCAAATCTGGAAGGCAAAATTATTAGCGATATTGAATTTCGCGGTTTACGCTTGATTTCACCTGAAATAATTTCCTCAAAAATCAAAACCCAATCTGGCTCTTTGTTTAACGAAGATTTGTTGCAGCAAGATTTGCAAAGAATTTACGCAATAGGATTTTTCACCGATAAAATGGCTATTGAACCTACTTTAAATTCAGATGATACAATTACTTTAACGTTTGAACTCCAAGAAAATATCGCTGTTTCAGATGTTTCTATTGTCGGTAATACTGTGATTTCGACAATGGAATTAATGCCATTTGTAATGCCGCTTAAAGGACTTCCTCAAAACATCCCTAATATTAATTCCGCAATTGATAACTTGAGCGGTTATTACCATAAAAAAGGTTATGTATTAGCCGGTGTAAGTTCTGTTGATGATGATCCTGACGGCGCATTAACTTTTACCCTAACCGAAGGTGTGATTGACAAAATCATAATTGAAGGTAATGAAAAAACAAAAGATTATGTCATCGAGCGTAACATTATGACTCAACCGGGAACTGTTTACAATGAAAACTACTTAAAAGAAGATTTAGGTAGAATCTATTCGACAAAAATTTTCAAAGAGGTTGATAGACAAATTTGCCCGAGTGATACGGTAGAAGGCGAATACAATGTTAAAGTTGTTGTTAAAGAAGATACGTCAAACAGTTTGGCAATTGGAGGCGGTATTGATAACGGCTTAGGTGCATTCGGTTCATTAACCGTTAGTGAAAATAATTTCTTAGGAAGGGGTCAAAGACTTTCTGCAACAGGCATTTTAGGCTCTGGTATTTTATTAAGCGACGCTTCAATCAAAAATAGAATGAATTATCAATTTGAATTAAATTTCTTTGAACCTCAGTTCTTAAACGCTGATAATTCTCTTATGAGCAAACTTTATTATCGTGATATGGGTAGTTGGCAAGTTCCGCTTGCGATTGAGCGTCGTTTTGGTATAAGCGCCGGAGTTGAGCATAAATTCCGCAACGTAGAAGGTGTTACGGCTGATTTCACAACCGGAATTGAACACATAAGTATGAGTGAAGGCGACTTTAATAAAATTTCTCAAATGTATGCCTTGAGAGGATTAGACATTTCACAAAGAGCTAAACAGTTGACGGGTGGAACATTTATAAACTTCGCACCTGGAATAAAATATTCAACTCTTGATTCGGATGAAAATCCTCGAAACGGTATTATTGCAAATGCTAAATTTATTGAAGCTGTTGGCATAAGTTCGATTAAAAACACCAACGGGCGTATTGCCGGCGGAATTACGAAATATTTCCCTGTTCTCAAAAAATCCTCTTTAGCATTAAATGCTAGAGGTGGAATTAAGGTGCATGGTGATGACATGCCTGAAGTTATGGCATTTAGACTTGGCGGGCCTTATTCAATCAGAGGGTTTAGAATGAGCGGTGTAGGTTCGGGTGACGCATTTATTATGGGTTCGGCAGAACTTGCAACTCCATTGCCGTTCTCTGATAGAGTTAAGTGGGATTTCTTCCAAAAAATTCGTTTAACGTTCTTTGTTGATGCAGGTAAAGTATTTGACCCGACAATTTCAAGTAGATTGTATGATAGACCTATGAGCGCAATAACTGCAGGTGTCGGATTAAAAGTTTATATTCCGGGTGTTGGCCCAATTTCGGTTGATTACGGTATACCTATTACCAACCCTGGAAGTTATGGTTCAAGAAATGGTTACTTCACGTTTGGCACAGGAGGGATGAACTATTATGGGTATTAATTTGGTCGTTAATAATGCTCACAAAATAAAACTCTATACAAATGCGATTTTGTTACCTGCAATGTCTCGCAGGTGGGTGAGTGCCTAAATTAATCCGTTTCCTGCTGGCGATTTTGTATCGGCGGGTATACTTCAATAATTAAAGAGCTTACTCTCCCTATTTATAAAAATGTAGGAACAAAATAAACACTTGTATAGAGTAATATCATTATTACATAGCTATTTGAGAATTTCAAGCGTCTGGCGCTTTATTATCTTTATATCTCCAATACAGATACATATCCAACAGAAGAAATAATGTGTTTAAAATATAAAGCCAAAATACCCAATCCATGTCATCTAAAACTTTATGGGTAATTCCGCATAGATAACCTAATAAAATTAACATAGAAAAATGAAAGCTTTTCCCATGTACACATTTACATCTATAAGTCTTTAAGGCAGCAATCGGCCAACTAATTCCAAAGCAAACCATCATTCCGGCTTCAAATATACTCATTTTCGTCTCCTTTATTCAACAAAATAGTATACAACTTTAACTGTTGATGTAAATATATTTGTATAAAGAATAAATTAAGATTTTTAGAGTACAATTTCTGAAATCAATGCACTATCTTCAGATAAAATCGGTAATTTTATTTCAAACATATTTTTTGTTCCGGATGCTATTAAATGGATATGGCCTTCGTTAGCTTCTATAACTTTTTTACAAAAATATAAGCCAAGTCCGATACCTGTATTACTTTGTAATACATCACCACAAACATATTTATCAAATACGTGTTCTTTTATGCTTTCAGGAATTTCTGCGCTTTCGTTTGTCATTTGTAAAATCAAATTATTGTGTTTTTTAGTGATATCGATTGTGAGAGTTGTGTTTTCGAAAGCGTAATTTATGCCGTTATTAAGCATATTCCCAATAACACGACGCATTTGAATTTCGTCTGCAAAGATTAAATCATCAGGTTTTAATTTAGAGTCGATTTTTATCCTGATGTTTTTGCTTAAAGCTAAATCGTGAATTTCTCGTGTACATTTATAAATCAATTTTTCGAGATTAAAATAAGAGCGTTTTAAAACAATGCAACCATTATTATCCTTACCGGTTCTAAGTAAGGTATACAACATTTCACGCATATATTTCGATGATTCTATAATCATGTCAAGCATTTCTTTTTGCGTGCTATTAAGCTCTCCAAAAGTTCCTTTGTTAAATAGTTCTAACGAACTTATTTGAGCTTGAAGCGGGTTTTTTAAATCGTGACTAAGTGTTGCAAGAAATAAACTTTTTTGGTTTTCTAAACTTTTTTCAGTATCAATATTTTTGGCGATAGTTACAAGCCCCATAACATCGTTTTCTTCTGTTAATATTGGTACTTTGCTTATTTTATACCAATGAATATTCCCGTCATCGTCTTTTGCAGATTTTTCTTTGTGTAAGGTTTTTTTATTAATTAAAACGTAATTGTCCTCATTTGCAGTTTCTTCTTCTACTGTAGGTACATCAATTTTTAAATTGTTTGAAAAAACATCAATTCCTTCATAAACAAATTTTTTTGCATTATCATTTGCAACTATAAGATTTCTGTTTTTATCTTTCATATACACTAATAAAGGTAAATTATCTATAAGCGTATTTATTTGGTAGTTTTTAGTAATAAGTTTTGCTTTTAAAGTTTCTTCTTTTGTAACATCAGTTGAAACAGATAATAAATTGACAACTTTATTGTTTTTCATAATAGGAGTAACTGTTTGTTTGAAAATTTTATTTCCGCTTGGATAATTTAATACTGCAATAAAAGATTGAGTTTCTTTTGTTTTTATTGCTTTTTGGGCACTTGTTTCAATAACATTTACACAATCAAATGGAAGAACATCGGCTAAAGTTTTGCCTAAAATCGGAGTATCTAATGTTGCATTTACACCTTTAAGGAAAGCTTTATTATAAGCAACATATCTTAAAGATAAATCTTTAACTGTTACAATATCTTCGCAGTATTCTAATACTGCGTTTAAAAGAAGTTCTTTACTTTCGATATCTATCATAAGCTTTACCAATAATTAATATTACTATTGTAAAAACTTTGCAGCAATTAACCAAATGGCTATTAATTTGTTTTTGATTTCTAATATCATTTTAACATACTTTGAAATTTTTTATTTAAATTTTATTTTTTCAACTCTTTGAAGGATACACATTTTTTTTGTATAATGATATTATTTAGATGGGATTTGGAGGAGATATTTGTGTACGCATATCAACAACAGGTGAGAACTAACCGGAATTTACATGTAGTTTCTGGTAGAAAGATCATTCATAAACAAGTTAAGAAAAAGCAAAAAGTTAATCCTATTGTAGAACTTTTTAGAATGTTTATCGTTTTTGCGTTTTTGGGTGCTTTTATGTACTTTGTATTTCCAACAGCATACAACAGATTGGTTAAACAAGTTTTTATGCCTGATTCAATTCCAATGAATACAAAGACTTCTGCAAATATGGCGCAAATGAAGTTTAAGAAACCGGTTGCTGCAGATTTGTATTCTATTGCAAATCCGATTACAAATTATTTAAGCAACGATATGTTTAATAATCGCTTGCTTTTGACTCCAACAATAGAGAAAACACATAGCGAAATAACAACTATGTACCATACGAACGAAATGGCGGGGCTTAAATCACAACTAACAGGGCTAATGACTCAATATCCGATGATTAAACCTTCAATTTATGTGTGGGAATATGAAAAAGGACAGTATGTTGATATTAATGGCGATAATTTATATTCAGCTGCCAGTATCATAAAGTTACCGGTATTAGTTCGTTTATTTAAATCTATTGAAGCAAATCAAATGACGATTTATGATGAAATGATACTAACGGATTATTATCAGTCTTCCGGTTCCGGTAATTTGCAATATGCACAAACCGGAAGAAAATACTCATTAGATAGTCTTGCTAAAACAATGATTCAAAACTCAGATAATACTTCTACCAATATGATTATGTCAAAATTGGGTGGCATGGACGATATTAATATTGGTTTGAGAGATTGGGGAATCTCAAGAACTTATGTTAGAACTTGGTTACCGGATTTAAAAGGTACAAATAAGACTACTGCTAAAGATATGGCAAAGATTCTTTATAATCTTGATAACCCTGGATTTTTGAATGTTAATTCAAGAGAATATATTATTGATTATATGAGTCATGTCAAAAATAACAGACTTATTGCTGCTGGTTTAGGCGATGGCGCTATGTTTGTTCATAAAACTGGTGATATTGGTACAATGCTTGGAGATGCAGGAATTGTTTATGCTCCTAATGGTAAAAAATATATCGTTGTAATCCTTGCTAATCGTCCTCACAATGCGCCACAAGGTAAAGATTTTATAGTAAAAGCATCAAGCCTCATATATAAGGCAATCGTCGGATAAGAATTACTTCTATACAGAAGTAGGATAAATATGGGAGAGGGCTTATTAAGTGTAGAAGTCAATAATACAAAAGACTTTCAAACAAACGAGTCTTACTCCCCTCTTTTTATATATTTGTTAATAAATGTAACAATTTGAGTAGATTTTTCTTATATCGCGCAAAATTTTTTATGTCGGATTTTTTTAATAGTATAGTAATAAATACACAGTCAACATAAGAAGGATTTGTTTTTATGAAAAATTTTAAGAGAAAACTATCAGCATTAGTTATGACAACATTGTTTGCATCTATGCAAGTTTCTTACGCTGCTATTGATACCGGTTTAGGCGTTGGAAACGGCGGTGCAGTTATTAATAATACGTCTGGCGGTTTTGTAAATATGACAACCGGAAACGGTTCAGCAAATTTGAATTTTGACAATAATTCTCACATAAATTGGGATACTTTAAACGTAAATAAAAACGAAAGTTTAAATTTTAACGCAGTTAACGGAGCTAATAATTTAACAATTTTAAACACAGTAAATCAAGGAATGACAAAGGTTTATGGTCAAATCAATGCAAATAACGGTATTGGAAAATTAATCATCTCAAACCCTAACGGCATGTTATTTGATGGCGCGAAATTTACTACTGCCGGTGATTTACAATTGACAACAAAAGATTTAACTAACATTAGAGTTGAAGACTTGAACAATCTAAATCTTGATAACGCTAAATTTAAACAAATTTATAATAATGACGGTGATTTAGTAGGTATTAAAGTTGTAAACAATTCTGAATTTAACATAGGCGGTGAATACAATATTGTATCTCCACTAATCAACGTGATTAATTCTAATGTAAACACTAAAGCATTAAAAATGGTTACTTCTAACGGACAAGATTATTTGGCGCTTGGAACCAGCAATGGCGCTCAAAAAGCAGGTGTAAATCTAAAAGCAGTAAATATCAATGGCGATGTATATATTACAACTCCCGGTGCCGGAATTGTTCAAACATATAATGGCGGTACTATTAATGGTAATTTGAACGTAAATTCCAAAGATTCTGTCGTATTAAACTATAACGACCACGGTGAAAGACTTACTGTTAACGGAGATGTTACAACAAATAGTTCAGGCAGTATGACATTCTTAAGAAAAGCTGATGTAAAAGGCAACTTATCAATGTCAAATAGCGGTGGTTTTGTTGATGTTGGCGATTCTACAATCGGAAAAAATGCAACTTTAACAACAACCGGTACCGGTGATATGAACAATACAAAATACAACCGCTTCGTTCACGTAATCGGTGATACAAAAGTTGGTGGTGATTTAAAAATTGATTCATCTCAAAATATCCACATTGGCGGCTACGATTATGACGCTAAAAAACTTGCTGACGGCAAATTGACTGTTAATGGTGATTTAACAGCACACGCTCACGACGGTCACGTTATGACAACAATTGATACAAGTGCAAATAAAATTTCGTTAAAATCAGATTCTTTAAACATTTTAACAGATGGTAAAGCTACATTGAGCGCTAACGAATACGAATTTTCAGCAAACGGTTATATTGGAGGTTTGAATTCTACAGGTTCATATACTATTAATGGAAAAACTGTAAATTTACCGGATGGTAAATACAAAGTTGATGATTTAGTAGTAGATATTATGGAAAATTATAGACATGTTGATTCTTTGTCTAATCCAACTAACTTAAATATCGCCGGTGGTAACATTACAAAAATTGATACTCCTGCAAATGCTTATATAGCTTCTAAAGGTGATGTTAAATTAACTGGAGCTAACGCAAAAGACGTACATATTACAGCGCCAAATAAGTATATTGAAATTACAGGTGACAATGTTCATGCAAATAATATAATTGTTGGTAAAGAAACTGACAAATTAAAAGTTGATTTCCCATCAAGAGATTATACATTGAAGTATACAAATATTCGTGATGCAAAAGAAGTTACTGTTGGTAAAACAGAAGAAATTACTTACGAATTAACAAATGGCCCTAAGGGTTACAACACACGTGACCCAAGACCAAGCAATACAACATACTTAGTTGGTCCTGATAAACCAGATGTTCCAACTCCTCCAACTCCGGATGACAATGAAAACGTTAAAGTCTTAAGAAGTTACGAAAGACCTACTTCTGTAGACGCAGTACAACCATATACACCGGTTGCTTACGCTGCAGACTTGGATGATGATGACGTTGATACTGGAGTTCGTAAGAACGTTGATGGTTCAGTAACAGTTGTTAGAGCATTCCCAATGATTAATTAATAAAACAATATAAAACTGGAAAATATGAAAAAGCCCGCAAGTGCGGGCTTTTTCTTGTCTTTTTCGTATAAATATCATCCCCCATCCATGGCTAGGATTGGTATAAACAAGCTTTAGTAAAATTGTAAACTTTGTAAAATTTTGTTACAATTAGGCAATTTATATAAATTTAAAAACTTTATTATATTAAGAGTATATAAAAAGTTTAGGAGTATTATATGAAAAATTTTAAAAAGAAATTTTCAGCTTTAGCTCTTACCGCATTATTTGCATCTATGCAAGTTTCTTATGCCGCTATAGATACCGGTTTAGGTATTGGTAATGGTGGCGCAGTTATTAATAATACAACCGGTGGTTTTGTAAATATGACAACAAACAACGGTTCTGCAAATTTAAATTTTAATGGTGATTCACATGTAAATTGGGATACATTAAACGTAAACAAAGGTGAAAATTTAAATTTCAACGCAGTTGACGGCGCAAATAATTTAACAATTTTAAATACAGTAAACCAAGGAATGTCAAATATTTACGGTCAAATCAATGCAAATAGCGGCATTGGAAAATTAATTATTTCTAATCCTAACGGTGTGTTATTTGATGGCGCAACTTTTGCAACTGCAGGAGATGCAATGATTACAACACAACCAATGACTGCAAGTTTTGTTAATGGTGCAATGAACATTTCAAATCTTACAACAACAACTCCTGTTGGTGTTGTAACAATTCAAGATTCTAATTTTAATGTTGGTGGCGAATTTAATATTTTAGCACCTTCAATTAACCTTGTTGGAGGTACTGTCCAAACAAAAGGTAATTTAAAGCTTATCACAGAAAACGGTCAAGATTATCTTTCTGTTGGTAATATTAATTCCACAAAGGGCGTTAGATTAGAAGCTGTAAATATTGATGGAAATGTTTATATAATCGCTGACAAAGGCATTGTTAAAACAGTTGGTGGTGGAAACATTAAAGGCAACTTAAATGTTAAATCTGATGATAGTGTTGCTTTAAATTATGTCGATAATGGCAAGGTTCTTCACGTAACAGGTGACGTTGATGTTGAAGGAAACGGCGTATTAATGTACGCAAGAAACACAAAAGTTGACGGCAATTTAAATATGACCAATGGTGGCGGTTTCTTAGAAGTTGGCAATGTTCAAGTTGGTAAAGATATGAACCTTACAACTGTTGCAAAATCTGAAAATCCTCAAGGATATAAACATTTTGTACACGTAGTAGGCAACAATAAAATTGGTGGCAATGCAACTATTAATTCAAAAGACAACATTCATATAGGTAATTATAATTTTGAAGAAAAAAGACTTCTTGACGGCAGTTTGACAGTTGGCGGTGATTTAACAGCACATGCTCAAGACGGACATGTTATGGTTACAATTGATACCAGTGCGAATAAAATTTCTTTGACGTCAGATAATTTAAATGTACTTTCTGATGGAAAAGCAACATTAAATGCAAATGAATATGAATTTTCTGCAAATGGTTATATCGGCGGTTTGAGCGGAACTACAAACAATACTGTAGACGAAGTTATTATTGCAGTAATGGAAAATTACAAACACATTCCTAATTCTGTAAAAACTCCTTCTAATATGAATATCACGGGCGGAAATATTACAAAGATTGATACTCCATCAGTTGCATATATTGCATCAAAAGGTGATGTTAAATTAACAGGCGCTAATGCAAAAGACATCCATATTACAGCACCAGATAAATATATTGAAATTACCGGCGATAAAGTTCACGCAGACAATATCATTGTTGGAAAAGAAACTGATAAATTGAAAGTTGATTTCCCATCAAGAGATTATACATTAAAATACACAAATATTCGCGACGCTAAAGAAGTTACAGTAGATAAAACAGAAGAAATTACTTACGAATTGACAAATGGCCCTCAAGGCTACAACACTCGTGAGCCAAGACCAGAAGGCACAACATACTTGGTTGGTCCAGATAAAACTCCAGATGTACCAACCCCTCCAGAACCTGATGAGCCAACTATCAATCCGGATGATAATGAAAACGTAAAAGTTCTAAGAGCATTTGAAAAACCTGATGCCGTAGATGCAGCTCAACCATACACACCGGTAGCTTATGCCGCAGACTTGGATGATGATGACGTTGATACAGGAGTTCGTAAAAACGTTGATGGTTCAGTAACCGTTGTTAGAGCATTCGTAATGGATTAATAAATTAAGATGTAAGGTGAAAAAATCGGGCGATATATAATCGCCCGATTTTTAATTTGTATTTTTATTATATTTAAGTTACATTTTTTCCGGCGCAGAAACTGCTAAAATATCAAGCGCATTCTTTAATGTAGTCTTGATTGCAACCATCAACGCTAATCTTGATTTCATCAACTCCTTATCATCACAGATAACTCTGTTTGAATTATAGAATGAATGGAATTCAGCAGCAAGTTCTTGAACATATCTGCAAATTGTGTAAACTGTTCTGTTTTGAGCAGAAAGTACAATTACTGATTTGAATTCTTCCAATTTCAAAATCAATGTTTTTGCGCTGTCTGCGGTTTTCAAAATAATATCTTTATCAAAATTATTAATCAAATCATCCAATTCAGCTTGAGTCATAGGCGCAGGAGTTTTTTCACCTGTTTCAGCGTTAAGTCTTTCATTTACTGCGTTTCTCAAAATTGAACAAACTCTTGCATAAGCATATTGAACGTAAAATACCGGATTTTCGTCAGTAGAACGTTTTGCAAGTTCAATATCGAAATCAAGCGTCATATCAATGTTACGCATTTCCATCCAATAACGAGTCGCGTCAATTCCAACTTCTTCAATCAAATCGTCCAAAGTAACCATGTTTTTACGTTTGCCCATACGAACTTCTTCGCCATTTACAACAAGGTTTACAAGCTGTCCTAATAATACTTCCAGTTTATTCGGGTCATAACCTAAAGCTTCTATTGATGCCTTAACACGAGCAACATAACCGTGGTGATCTGCACCCCAAATATTGATTAACCTGTCATATCCGCGTCTTAGTTTGTCAATATGATAAGCGATATCAGCTGTTAAG
>CAKVJE010000043.1 GCA_934754735.1 uncultured Candidatus Melainabacteria bacterium | reverse complement strand
TAATCGCAATCATCACAATAGAATACATCGTTTTCGCCTGCATCAGTATCTGTAATTACCATAAATTCATGGCTTACACTTCCGCCGATTGCACCTGAATCTGATTGAACCATTTTTGTATTAAGTCCGCAACGTTTGAAAATTCTTGTGTAAGCTTGCGCCATATTTTCATACTCTTTTTCTAAGCCTTCTTGAGAAGTATCAAAGCTGTAAGCATCCTTCATAATAAATTCTCTACCTCTTAAAAGTCCAAAACGGGGACGAACTTCATCACGGAATTTTGATTGAATTTGGTATAAGTTTACAGGCAATTGTTTGTAAGATTTGATACCTTCACGAGCAATTGATGTAATGATTTCTTCGTGAGTTGGTCCAAGACACATTTCGCGGTTGTGTCTGTCTCTTAGACGCATAAGCTCTTTACCGTATGCATTCCATCTGCCTGATTCTTCCCAAAGTTCTTTAGGTTGAACAAATGGCATAAGAAGTTCTTGAGCGCCTGCGTTATCCATTTCTTCTCTTACAATGTTTTCAATTTTCTTTAAAACTCTCCACATAAGCGGTAAATAGTTGTAAACACCGCTTGTTAATTTTCTTATATATCCTGCTCTTACAAGCATTTTATGTGATATTACTTCAGCATCAGAAGGAAATTCCCTCAATGTCTGAACAAATAATTTTGACATTTTCATAATACGTCTCCTTGCTAATTAAATCTTTATAAGCAAATTTTATCATAAACAATGAAAATATGGCGATATTATTAGTTGATATTAATCATATTTTCCTCTCCTCGCCCTTCACTACTGTCAATAATAATTTTTATAAAAATTTCTAAAATAGAATAAAATCAATATAGTTATATTGCAAACATTGAGTCAAGACTAAAATTAAACGGTATTCGCGCCGCGAGCGTTTATTAATGGATTGCTTCGTCGTCAATTACAGTATACGCCAAGGATTTGCAAAACAATTAAATATTTCTTGAGCTTTTGACCCTGCTCCAAATGCTTCTTTTTCTATTAATTGATTTTTGTACTGTTCATGATTAGATTTATTCGGATATATATAATGAGCGCAATTATCAATATATTTTAAGCCTAATTCATATTCTTTGGAACCTACCTTGAAACTTTCTGCATTACCCCAAATACCTTTAAGTTTTTCAAGTTGTTCATCTTTATTAAAAGTAGAAGTAACATTGAGTTTATTTAGTTCTTCCCTTTTTTCTTCTGCAACTTTTATAAGTCCTTCAAGCTTTTTTTTAGTTTCTTCTACTGTTTTTAAATTAAGTTTTTTCATATATTGCTTTAAATCGTAAGTACTACTCAATATCGATTTTATATCTGCGATGAGCTCTTCCGCAGTATTTTTACCTTCGCCATTTGAATAAGCTTGCATTGCTTCAATATACTTTGCAGCATTTGTACGATAAGCGTATTGAGATTGAAGCGCATGTTGTAATTCATGTGTAACAGTATTAAAAAGTTCTTGCTTATCCGTAGAAGTTAGCAAACCTTCCGATGAATGAATTGGACATAGAGTTAAAACTCCATCTTTAGCGTTATAAGATCCTTCCTTATGTTTTGTCATAATCGTTGATAATTTAGTATCCGGCATTCTTTCAATTTTTAGTTTGATGTTAGCTTTTTCAAAACCATAATCTTTCTTTACCTGTTCAAAGATATTTGTACAGAATTTTTCAACATCATCTTCTTTAAAAATATCTTTATACTTATTCACCATCTTTTGTGCTTCATCTTTTGAAACATCTCTTCTAAAAATTTCGGAAAAATTTTGCGCAACTTTTTCGATTGATGGTTTTGTTAACATTCTATGACCAACTACACACGCATAAACTGTTCCCAAACCTCCGACCACAGTCAAGCCTATTTTTGTGGCAGTCGACATTCCTTTTGATTTTTGCTGTTTTTGGATTTTACTTTTAGCAGAAATTTCTACCGTATCAGGTGGATACGATAGTGGCTGTGTTGCTTGTGCAGGGAGTGGATTTGACTCTACTCCTTCACGAAACGCAGGCGCACATGGGATTTGAGAGTTTTGATAATAATTTTGAGGTAAAATCAAATAATTACTGTTAATTGATGACATATAGGCACCTTCCTACTTTTTCTAACCATATATTAATAAAGTCTAAAACAAAATAAAAATTGCTAAATTTGGAGTAGAATATTAAGGAATTGTAACAATTATAACTCTCTCCTTCGGAGAGATAGAATTTCTTAATGAAAGGGCGTAAAAATTTTTCAGTTGATTTAGTCCTTGAATTTAGAAATTCTTGAGAGGGTGTTATATTCTAAAAAGTTAATAAAACCCTCTCCCCTGCCCCTCCCCCGAGGGAGGGGATGCGCTAAAGACATCCAAGCAAGCAAATCTCACTCCCCTCTCCTTTTTTCAATTTTACATGGAGAGGGTGCCGGAGGCGGGAGAGGGTGTTTGGGGGCGACGAAGCAATTATTTGACGCTTAAAAATAATCTTATCTCAATCTTAAAAAGGCTTCTACTTTAGCTCGAATAGAATTTGAAGCATAATCATCAATATCAATATAAAGTCCGTTATATTTGTCGGCTAAATATTTTGCAAGCTGTGATTTTGCACAGAAAGCCTGAGCATAAAATACAGTCGGCACATTTCCTTCAACAAACATTTCTAAATCTAAATCTGCCGGAGTTCCTGCTTCTACGCATCGAGTCCACCCATAAACATGAGTTGTATTCGGAAATAATTTTAGAATTTCTAAATCGTTTGGCGGAACTCCCCAAAAACCGAATTCTGCCGGAATTTGGATTAAATCGTCATGATTTTGAGGAGTAATTATATCGCCCGTTATCATCGTAATTTTGTCATATAAAGGTAAATTACTTGTACTGATTTTTAATTCTCTCTTTGGCTCAAGTTTTTCAAAAATTGTTTGTATAACATTAAATCCCATATCTGCAAGAATTTTTGATGCAAACCAGCCGCTATCACATTTATCTTTGCCGATTGGTGCAATAATTAAATCCGGTTTTAAATACATAGTATTGTCAATTATGTTTCTAATAATTTTACAATATGATTCCGGCAAAATATTTGTTTTAGGATAGTTAAAATCAATATCCAAATCTATCCATTCTGCGTTTGGATATTCTGATTTGACTTTTTTTACTATATCAGGGGCTGGATAACCCCAAAATCCAATTTTTATTGTGTTGTTCATAAATTAATCATACAATAAAAATGTTAATAATACTTTCTCCCATCTTTGCATTAGTGTTCATGATAAATTTATCTATAAATTATAGAAAGTGGCAAGTAGTAGGTTGGGCTGAAAGCCCAACCTACTACTTGCTTATTGGACAGTAATGTTTTTTTATTAACTTTCATCGTTCTACCAATTGATTCCTGCGAAGTAAAATGCTATATTAGTAATAGAATATTTGAGGAGTTTTCTATGAGCGAAGAAATTAAAATCAATAATGTAAACGGTGTTGATGTTGTTCAATATCAACCTAAGGGTGTTTGTTGTAAATTAATGCAAATAAGAATAAAAGATAATGTTATTCAAGATGTAGAATTTGTAGGCGGATGCAACGGTAATCTAAGCGGTATCGGCATTTTGGTTAAAGGTATGAATATTAATGATATTGTGCCAAAATTAAGCGGTTTGCCTTGCGGAAGTCGTCCAACAAGTTGTCCGGATCAATTAACAAAAGGTCTTGAAGCTTATTTGAAAGCTAAAAGTGAAATTAAAGTTTAAAAGTTTTCATAAAATAATATTTTAGACACTAATACAGTAGAAATTCTAAACCAACTATATTATTATGTACGTATATATATGCGGAGAGGTAATATGAAGAAAATTTTTACTGTTTTAGTAATGTTGATTTTTACGGCGAGTGTTTGGGCAGCAAATTATACAACACAAAAACTTCCGAACGGACAAACCGTTGTTGTTTATGAAATTAAAAACAACCCGATTGTTACAATTGACACTTGGATAAAAACAGGTTCTATAAACGAAAACGATACCAATAACGGTGTTGCACACTTTTTGGAACATTTGTTCTTTAAAGGTACAAAAGCGCATCCGACAGGAGAGTTTGATAAAATCTTAGAATCAAAAGGTGCAATTGTAAACGCAGCGACAAGCAAGGATTTTACGCACTATTACATTACAATTCCGTCAGAATATTTTGATAAAGCTATGGAATTGCATTCTGATATGCTTCTAAATCCTCAAATTCCACGCAAAGAACTCGAAAAAGAGCGTAAAGTTGTATTAGAAGAAATTGCAAAAGACGGCAACACACCATCTAAAAAAGTTTACGACAACTTAAATGACATGATGTATACAACACACCCATATAAAAGAAAAGTTATTGGTACATCTGACATAATTGGAACTATCCGCAGAGAGGAAATTTTAGATTATTTTAATAAATACTATGCACCGTCAAATATGGTTACTCTTGTTGTTGGTGATGTTGATACTCAAAAAGCAGTTGCTAAAATTCAACAATGTTTTAATCAAGAATATAGAAAACCTATAAAAAAATCTTTTAGAAAAGAAGGTCAGCTTCAAACACAAAAACGTAAAATAGATTATACAGACACGCAATCAGGTTATATGATGATAGGTTTCCGTGGTGTGAATATTTCTGATAAAGATACTTTTGCGCTTGATGTTTTGTCAGAAGTCTTAGGTGGTGGCAAATCTTCAAGACTTTATCGTGACATAAAAGAACAAAGAGGTCTTGCTTATTCAATCTCAGCATCAAACGGAAGCTTTAGAGATGATGGTATATTTTATATTACTGCTAATTTTACACCAACTTGTTTAGACAAATTAGAAAAATCAATTTTTGAAGAAATTAAAAATCTTCAGAAATACGGCATTACCGATGAAGAACTTAACCGTGCAAAAAATATGATTATTCAAGACACGTATTATTCAAGAGAATCGACTTCTAATATAACATCAGAGCTCGGCTATATTATGGCTTTAACAAATAGTTCTCTTTTATACGATAATTATGTTGAATGTGTAAAAAAAGTTACGGCAGAAGACGTTAAAGCAGCTGCTAATAAATATTTGGGCGTAAATAGAAGTGCGGTTTCAATAGTTTTACCTGAAAACTTAAAAAAAGTCAGCAATGTAAAAGCTGAAATAAAACATAGTGCAACAAAAGTTTCTGAACACAATGGAACTATAAAATATATTGTTGATAATGGTTCAACTCTTTTAGTTAATGAAAATAAAAATAATGACATTATAGCAATGAGTATAATTGCGCGTGGCGGAGAATTTTTAGAAAAAGTTGCAGGTGAAGGAACATTAACTGCAACAACGCTTTTGAAAGGTACAAAAAAATATTCAGCACAAGAACTTGCTCAAATTTTGGACGAAAACGGAATTGAAATTGACGCAAACTGTAGCGAAGATTATTTTGTAATCAACGTTCAAACAACAACTGCGCAAATAGACAAAACTCTTGATATTTTGGATGAAGTTTTAAATAATGCAGTTTTTGATGACTATGAATTAGAGAAAAAACGTTCAGAAATTTTGGCTAAGATTAAACAAAAACGTGATGTTCCGATGAACATAGCATTAGAAAATTTTAAGACTGTGATTTTCGAAAACAGTGTTTATTCACATTCAAATAAAATATTAGAAAAAACTTTACCAAGCGTTCAAAGAGAAGATGTTGTAAGATATTATAACAACATTTTAGATGCCAAAAACGTTATTGTATCAATCAACGGTAATGTTAATTCTGATAAAATGATTGATGCGTTTGGTTCAATGTTACATAATAAGAATTTGAATAAAGTTGAGTTTTCAAAATTTAATGTAACAAAATTAACCGCGCCAAAAACACTTTCTCAAACGATTAAAGATTTGCAGACTTCTTGGCTATTTATTGGCTGGCAAACTGCAGGAGTTAGCAACAAAAAAGATTTTGTAACGCTAAAAGTAATAAATACTATTATGGGCTCAGGCATGAGTTCTCGTTTGTTTAAAAACTTACGAGAAAAAGATGGTCTTGCTTATCAACTTGGAACAAGCTATTCGCCTAAAATGCTTGGTGGTGTGTTTATGGCTTATATCGGCACAAATCCGGATACTTTAGAATATTCAAGAAAACAGATTTTAGCTGAAATGAATAAATTAAAAATGGAGTTTGTATCAGATAGCGAATTGCAAGATGCAAAAGACCGTTTGAAAGGTAGTTTTGTAATCGCAATGGAAACTAATTCGGAAATAGCTTCGAATATAGGTTTGTTTGAAGCTTACGGCTTTGGCTATGATTTCTTGAATGATTACACAAAAATGATTGATGAAGTTACAGCATCGGATATTATTCGTGTTGCGAATAAATATTTTAATAATGTAATGGTTCAATCGGATGTAAGGTAAATCTTAGATAAAAAAACAGGAATGGAGCATTTTCCATTCCTGTTTTTTTTATTTTAAATATATTTCTACTTTATTAGTATCTTCCAACCTGATTTCTACCGTGTTCTTTTGCGTAATACAAACCTTTATCGGCCCATTCAATCAAATCTTGTGGAGTTTGAGCATTTTCCGGGAATGTTGCAACGCCGAGGCTGATTGTTACCGGCGCTGTATCAACAGGGGTTAAATGAAACGGTTTTTCAGAAATAGCTTTGCATAGTCTGTTTGCGTGATTCATAGCTTCTTCTGCTGAAGTGTTTGGCAAAATTATGCTCATTTCTTCACCACCGTATCTGCAAACATAGTCAGTTGTTCTGGAATTTGTTTTAAGCAAATGTGCAACTTGTCTTAATACCGCATCTCCGGCTTGATGCCCGTAAGTATCGTTAAACTTTTTGAAGAAATCAATATCTGCAATAATCAATGAGAATGGCTGGTTGTATCTTCTTGCAATATCCATTTGTTTTCTCAAAGTGTCTTGAAAATATCTGTGATTATAAAGTTCTGTCAATCCGTCTATTGTTGCTAATTTATATTGGTATTCGAAATCTTTTGCTTTCATCAAATATTTTGCCAAGAAAGAAAGTGCGAACGACACCATCATAGAGATTACAGGTAGTACAATAGGAATCCACAAATTGTATAATTCCATTGCATAGTAAGAAACAAACAAATAAGCAATACCAAATAATACAGTTGATAAAAATGCAAACAACGTTGAAGATGAAAGCATTACTATTGCACCAATTGCTGTAATTGAACCAACTAAAATTAAAAGGTTAGTAAAAATTCCTGTTTTATGAATGAAATTATCATCTAACATATTATTGAAGAATGTTGCATGAATTTCTACACCCGGATAAGTACCATTTTCTATTGGCACACTTTTCGCATCGTGCAATGATACAGCAGTTGTGCCGATTAAAATAATTTTATCTCTGAAATCATAATCAATTTTTGCTCCGCCTTGCATCTCATTAATCAATTTGTACATTGGAATTGTTGTATAAGTCTCTGCACTTCCATACCAATTCAAAATTGCTTCACCATTTTTTGTAAGAGGAATTTTTGTTGTACTTACAAGAAGATTAGAATTCTTATCAATAGTGAAATCTTTTTGCTTGTTGGCATTCAAATAATCTGCACCGGCTATAAATGACATAAACGGATATGTCTTATCTTTGTATGTAAGAATTGGTGAAATACTACGAGTAATACCGTCGCGGTTTCTTTTTATATTAATAATTCCGACATTAACTTTGCCGTTTAATAGCGAAGCTAAAATCGGACGGCAATTTTTGATATCATCCCATTTTAGATTAACTTTCGCTTGGTTATCAATATTTACTTCTAATCTTTTTGGTAAATCGATAGGAAGTCTTACGTCGCTATCGCTACTATCAAAATTCATCGCAGTATAGACATTTGGATATTTATTCATTGCGTCAGCCAAACTCTTATCAGCTGCAGCTTCTGAACGAACAGATTTCAAAAACATTAAATCAAACATGATTGCTTGAGGTTTTTGAGCTTCTATGTAGTTTATCATATCCGCATAAACATTTCTCGGAATAGGCCATTCGCCATATTTATCCCAAAGTGATTCCAAGCTTGCATCATCAATTGCAAGAATTACGATATCTTTGTTTGGAACTGGGCGTTTATGTGCAACTTGAATTACTTGTCTGTAGTCAAAAGTCCTATTTTCAGCTACCTCAAAAAATTCAATCAATCCATGTCTTAGCGTACTATTATTTTGTAATAAAACAAAACCAATCAAAAGAGTTGCCAAAACAAGCAACAAATAAGTTCCAAAAATAAACCACTTAGTTTTAATCAGATTTTTCAAAATTCCCTCTCCTAAGCTTAGTAAAAACACTTAAGCCCTAGTATAGTGAATCTCAGTTTTTTTCGCAAGGAGCTTGTCTACGCAAACAGTTTTTTCTATTAGCGTGTTATTAATCTTTAACAACTCCGTTGATTTGAGTAAATCTAAAGGGTTTAATAAGTATTTTAATAAGCATTCTTCATGTAAATTCATACTATATAAAACGGCAAATATTGACTTTTCTTGAAGGATTATTAAAAAAATAGTATGAATGGATGAATTGAAATAAAGGTCAACAACTGAATGAGTAAAAAAAGTGAATAGGTGAATAAGTCAATAGGTGAATAAGTTCATTTTAGTTTATTTTCAATATTAAAGCTAGTTTTACATTGAACATATTTAATACGAACTTATTCACTCATTCACCTATTCACTTATTGACTTCCCCCTCCCCCAAACAGATGATTTTCTACCATCCTCCTCAACTAAACCAAAATCTAACCGATAACAATAAAAAAAGAGGTGAATAATATGTTTAACGGTTTTTATCCAAGATACGATTTAGAAGCTAGAATTCAACACACAAAGCTCGATAGCTGGGGCGATATGCCATCAGCTAGAATGAATCGTGTTGAAGAACCGGCAGGCGCAGATTTTCAAAGCGTAATGTCTGGACTTGTTGAAAACCTTAATACATCGATGAATGCACCTGATAACTTGTTGAAAGACGCTATGATGGGTTCTGAAAATGTTGATATTCACGACGTTATGGTTGCAATGTCAAAAGCAGAAATCGCGGTTAACGTTGCAACAACTGCGACAGGAAAAATCATCCAAGCGTATGATAAAATAATGCAAATTCAGATTTAGGCTTCTCATATTTGATATATATGTGTATAATAATATAGGGTAGGAATATGGATTTCAAAAAATTATTAGAGAATAAAGTGCTTTTAGCCTCCGTTGCCGGTGGCATTGTTCTTTTGTTGGTAATTTTTATTATTTGCGGTTCACTCGCAATGTCTAACAAATCTAAAGATGAACAAATTGATGTAAGTAAAGAACCTTTGAAAGAAGACGTTGATTTACTTACTACCGACAATTTAGGTAAAGCTCTTGAAATTCAAGCCCTATTAGCAAGAAACAATATTGTAGCGGCTCGTGCAGTTGACGGTACAAAGTCTGTTTTAAGACTTAAAAAAGGCGACTGCACTCCGGGGATGAAAAAATGTACAACCGAACAACGTGATAGAGCGATTATGGTAATCGTTGAAAGCGGTTTGTATGACCAAAACGTTGGTTTGGAAATCTTTGATAAAGGTGATTTTACTTCAACTAAAGAAGATAAAAGAATTAGATTAGTTCGTGCAATGGATGGCGAACTTGCTCGTTTAATCAGAAGAATTGATGGAATTGAAAACGCTTCTGTATTTATTTCTATCCCGGAACAAACAATGTTTTCTTCTATGCAAAAACCCATTACTGCAACCGTTCAACTTCAAGTTGCAGTTGGACAAACTCTTAATATGGGTACAATTAAAGCTGTTTCTAACTTGTTGTTAGGCAGTGTTTCAGGTTTGAAAGCTGAAAATATTTCAATTACAGATACAAACGGACATGTTTATAACAGTATGATTGACGCTCAATCAGAAATGCTTGCTAAACTTCAAGAAAACGACAAATACATGCAAGAGAAAGTTCAAACTCAATTAAACAGATTAATCGGTCAAGGTAAATACGTTGCAACGGTTAGTACCTTCTTAAAACAAGCGCCTGTTGAAAAATTTACAATTGCTTATGATCCTGAAAAGAAAGCTGCTGTTAATGAACAAACTTTCTCAGAAGGATTGGGCGATCAAACACAAGACGTTAATAAGAATACAAATGCTGTAAGTGTTTATCTTCCAAACGGTTTACCTGCAGGAAGTTCAGATTCAACTCAGAATAGAAGCTATTCAAGAACAGCGCGTGAAACTCAATATGGCGTAACTAAAGTTCAAACAAATGAATATATGTCACCAGGAACTTTAGAAGAAATTTCAATTGCGGTAACTTTGGAAAAAGACGCGTTGCCTGTAGAATTGACATTGGAAGAATTGAAAGAATTAGTTGCACACGCCGCAAGCCCTAAGGCAGATCCTGAAAACGTAACTATCGCTTTTGCAGATTCTTTAGATCCGTTTATGGCTGGTGATAAGAACGTTAAAGCACCAATTAAGGCTGAACACGGTAATCCTTGGTGGTTAGCAATTGCACTACTTGCATTTGGTCTGTTCTTTGGTCACAAAGCTTTAACTCAAAAAATTAACGCTGCTAAAGCTGCTCAAGAAGAAGAATTGGTGCGCTTAAGAGAAATGAACGAAGCGCAAGAAAAACAAATTAAAGATTTGAGTATGAATGCGGCTGATATGATAGAAAAACAATCCCAACTTCAACAAGGCTTGTTGGAGCAACAAAATAAACCTGTTGCAATTCCGACTTCAGGAGCAGAGATTCGCGATGCTTTAAGAGAATTAAAACGTGAATTTGACGGTGTAGATGAAGGCGAAGCCGGTGAAAAAATCAGAAGCTGGATTGAGCAAGGATAATTTAATAATATAAAATTTTAGATTATAAAAGGTGCGCCATTTGGCGCACCTTTTAGTTCTATATATTACAAATGAAAATATTGACACTTGTAACGTTATAGGTTATAATATAAATATGATAAAATCGTTCAAACACAAAGGTTTAGAAAGATTTTTTCTAACAGGAAATAAAAAAGGCATACAAGCTAATCACGCAGAAAAACTTTCGAGAATATTAGCAACGCTTGATAATCTTACAGATTTGAAGGATTTGTCATCACCAGCATATAGACTGCATCCTCTTACTGGTAATTTGCAAGGATTGTGGTCAGTTTCAGTACAAGCCAATTGGCGTGTTACATTTGAATATGATTCGGAAACCAATAATATTTATATTGTTGATTATCAGGACTATCACTAGAAAGGACTATTTATGCAAATGTTTAATCCTCCACATCCGGGAACTATCTTATTAGAAGATTGGATCAAACCTCTTAATATGAGCATATCAGAGTTTGCAATGAAGTTAGGAACCAGCCGTAAAAATCTTTCAGAGATTGTTAATTGCAAAACTGGTATAAGTCCTGAAATGTCTTTGAAGCTTGCAAAAGCACTTGGCACAACACCAAAATTATGGTTAAACTTGCAACTATCTTATGACTTGTGGCAAGCTGAACAAAAAGTCAACTTGGATAATGTTGAAATTATTGCCATGTAAAAATACAGCTTTCAAGTTTTTACACAAAAGCCTGCCTAGCAAATTTATTTTTTAGAAGTTTTAATTATGGTATGAACGTCCAAAATTGTAACAGTTTAAATTTTAAATCAAACATACATTTTGTCTCATCCCCAAATTTTGATAAACAGATGTTTAGAAGCTATTTCTATTGCAGTACTAAAAAAACGCTTATGGACTCTATGCTAAAAGGTGGCGACATTTGGACGCAAAGCATTAGAACCTGCTCCGGCGGAGGATTGGTCGATAATCAAGGTGCACTCGGCTTTCACTTTTTTAACAGCTTAGAAACTATTCAAAAAGTAAAAGAAGATTTAATTTCAATTGTTAAAAAACAGAATTGCAAAACAAAGTCTGCCCTTCTTATTGGCGGAAAAAGAATTACTAACGATTCTGTGCAACTTTTTTCAACAGTTTTAGACAAACTCAAAGATGTTGTAAAACCAAGTTATTTCAAAATCTACAAAAGCATATATGCTGAGAGTGATATCGGCTACGATAAGCATACTGACAGTTGGTTTATAAACCTTACCAATCCTGTCGATGTAAGAAATATAATGGCACGCAAAGAGGTTTTAACACTAAATGCTCTTAAAAAGAGCTTTGAAGAGATTAAAATTGCGCCACAGGATAAATTATTTATAAATGGCAAAGAAGTTACGCATAATGACGCTCCAGATTTTTTTGATTAAGTTATTTAATCTAAAAAAAAGCCACTATTTATTAGTGGCTAGTGATTTTTCATGTTAAATAGAATTTTGTTAAATGGCGAATTGCCATCATCTTATAGAGCCAATGTCTTGTACTCCAAGTTTTGTTCCGTGAAATCTATTGGCGTATTGTAATCATACGGAATAGAAATGCTAATTTCGCTGTTTTGTAATTTTTCTAATCCATAGGCATCAACAAATCGTTCATCCAATTTTAGTGTATAATTTCCTGGGGCTAAGCCTGAAATATAGAATTCACCTGAAGAATCAACAGTAGAATAATTAACTTCTTCTCCGTTAGAATCAAGAAGAACAACTACAAAGTCTGTAATTTTCAAATCGCGTTCGAACTCATCAGAAATTTTTAATACACCTGACACAGAACCAACTGTACTTGCTAAAGGTATTTCAAGTTTTGTCGTTGAACCGCCGTCAATTTTGATTTTCTTATTGATTAAATCGTTTGTAAGCGGTGCAACGGTAATCGGCAATTGGTTCATATCAAGAGAAACAGTATAAACACCTTGAGTTAAGCTTGAAGAATAAGTTCTTCCGCGTTTATTAGTTAAACAAGTTTCTCCTGACCAGCTTGTAATAAGTGGTACATCTTTAATCGGAATATCAATTTTTCTATCGAATTTGCCGTTTTTATTAACGTCAACAAATGCAATTGCTTCAAAAATACCTTTATCCAAATCTTCTTGACCAACTGATTTCAAACCATGGTTAAATAATTGGAACGCGTCATTGAACACAAAATTTATTGAGTGTCTGTTCGTAGTCGGTGTAAACATGTTATCAATAAAATATCCGCCATTTTGTGAGTATTGATAACCTACAGCCATTGTTTGACCTGATTTTGCACGGTAGCCAAGGTTTACGTTAAAATCATTTCCGCCTTGACCGCTATATCTGAAACCATAACCAACTCCGAGAGTTAAGCGTTTCCAAGTTGGGAATGTATAACCAAAGCGGAACATATTGTAACCATTTTTATAAGTTGCGGTATTGTATCTTACGATACTATGACCAAGCGTAAATCTACCGTGATTTCCCGGAATTGGAACGTCTAATTGTGCATAATTATCAGCATATTTTGAATGATAATTTCTATTCAAAGATGTTTCGTAGTCATATTTTGTATCATACAAGCTTTCACGTCTGCCGACTTGAACTCTAGCCCAATGACTTATATCACGAGAAGCGTTTGCATCATAAAAATAGTTTTTGTTTCTGCCTAAATCATTAGTACCGCGTCTATAAAAGCTATTGAATCTCAAGTTAGCAACCTTAGGAATTTTTGTAGATGCATTTAAAGATCCTTCATCAAACTTAATAGTTCCACCTTGATATCTGTGGTTCATGTTTGAATAATATCTGCTATAACTACCGCTCGCGCTTGTAGAATTAAAGCTAACGCCGGCTGAAACCTTACCGCCTGTTCTATCGTTTTTAGAAGTTGAATCACTGCTTGCTATATAGAAATCAGGTGATGTTTGGAATAATTCAACTTTAGAATTGAATCTTTTTGGTTTAAGAATTTTACCTGAATATTTTGATAAATCTTTTTCGTATTCACCTGTACCTTTTACAATGTAGCCGGCATGAGTGTATTCTTCTCTAATGTCGTGCGCAATGCTCGCGCCTGCCGTAAATCTACCCTTGATGTTTTTGTTGTTAGGATTTACCCATTCAACGCTGTTAAGTGAAGTCGCACCTTCCAAATAGTTTACGCTCTTTTGAGTACCGCTTACAAGCAAAGTATCGTTAGTCGGTATTCTATAAATTACGCTTGAACCATTCTTTTCGTATAATTTATCGCCTGTTAATTTTGATTCAAAAGTTACATTGTCTTTAATGCCGTATTGATAACCGATACCGGCAGTAACTTTTTTGTTATTTCCGCGATAAATATTTGCGCCTTCTCTAAAGAATCTGTTTTGGTAACCCCAAACACCGGCGTAAGCAGTTCCGCGTTGTTCTTTTTCAAACGGTTTGTTACCGAAAACAGAATATCTTTCTTCTTTGATTAACTCAATTGTACCATCTTCGTTAACTTCTTCTAATTTAATATTTTTTACAGGGTTTGGAAGTTGTACATCACGCAAAGTGTAATATCCCGCATAGGTGTTTAATAAAGTCGGCTCTAAATCGTTTACAGTCAAACGAACTAAACTTGTTGGTTTGACATAACCGTTAAGTTGTTGTGGCGGAGTTTTTTCATAATCATAATTCCAAACTTGTGCACCAAAAATATTTGTACCGATATTGGAATCTACATCGCTCACACCTTTAACTTTACCTAATTCGTAAAAATATTTCTCTTTTCCCGTTTCTTTATCTTTAATACTGTTTTTGTAAGTCGCGCTTAAACCGCCGAACATAAATGCGTCAGAGCGGTAGTGGTATTCTGTTGCTTCGACTCTATATTTACCGCCAAAGATATTACCGTTAATGCTTGCTTGAGTTGCGCCTGAAAAAGTATCATTAGTAGTACTATAACCTTGTCCGCGAATACGCATATTATCGTTTAATAAATTTGAACGGAAACCGATTGTATTTAATGTTATTTTACCTTGTTTTTTAGGACAAACTACATCTTGGTGTGCTTTAGGGCCTTTATCTTCTGCAGTAATTAGGTTACTGCTGTGCAAAATCGGAATATCGCGTTCAACATTAGCAATAATTGTTAAATCATTAAAATCTGTTTCGATTTTAGCACCAAAGATTTTTGACGCAGTTTCCGCAGTTATGTATGCTTCGTTAAATACACCGTCCATAATACCTTGTTGAACGAATGTTGTCGGGCGATTTGAAATTGCATAATCGTTTATAAAAACGCCTTTTTGAGAAACAACACCGTCTTTTCCATCAAGAGTTTTGAAGGCAATTATTTTATCAATGCGGTTTGCGTTGTATTCAATCTTAAAAATATCGGCTAATTGCTTGAACGGAACAAGAATTTCGTTCTTTTCCGTCAAAACAATTTCTACATCCTGATAAGCCATATTGTTGATAGAAATATAAGAAATAGTAGAATCAACAGCAAAAGCAGGCATGGTTAGCGCCAAGCCTATTGCTGAAATTATTAAGTTTTTCTTTATTCTATCTAACATGATGGTTTATTGATTGAAAAAGTAAA
>CAKVJE010000042.1 GCA_934754735.1 uncultured Candidatus Melainabacteria bacterium | reverse complement strand
GATTATAAACCGCTGGTAGAATTAATAAAAAATAATGAGGCGGATGTTGTTTACGGTTCACGCTTAGCAGACACAAGAAATCAAGGTAAATTTTTGTTATTAAGTTATTTGGCAAATGTAACACTCTCTTTTATGACAAGAATTCTTTACGGCACATTTTTAACTGATATGGAAACCTGTTACAAGGCTTTTCGCGCCGATTTTATAAAGGGTATAACAATAGAATCAAATCGTTTTGATTTTGAGCCTGAAATAACAGCAAAGATTTTGAAAAAGAAGGCACGTTTTAGAGAAATTCCGATTTCTTATAATGCACGCCAAGAAAGTGAAGGTAAAAAAATCACTTGGAAGGATGGCGTGCAAGCTATTTTTACACTTTTAAAATATCGTTTTAAGAAATAAGATTTACTTTGATATAATTATAAGATTCCTTTCGTAAACTTCTTCCAATGGTAAGGTATAGTTAATTATATCTATAACTTTAGCATTGTACTTTTTAAAAATTTTTTCAGCGCCTTCAAGTTCTTCTAATGCTTTTTTTGATTTATAAGCAACAAAATAGCCGTTCTTTTTCAATAATGGAAGTGCATAATCTGTAATTTTCGCCAAATCTGCAACTGCTCTACTGGTTATAATATTAAATTTTTTATTCTTAATATTTTCAACTCTATCGCATATTGTAGTTAGATTCTTTAATTCTAATTCTTCTTTAATTGTATTAATTGAATTAATTTTCTTTTTTATACTATCGATGCCTGTAACTTTTATTTCCGGATATTCAATTGCGATTGGAACGCAAGGAAAACCTCCACCGCAGCCAATATCAAGCAATTCGGCTTTTTGTATTTTATACTTGTCAAAAAAAAGTTTTATGGCCAATGAATCAAAAATATGTTTTTCAAATAAAACTTTTTCATCGTTTTTAGAAATTAAATTCAATTTTGCATTTTCTTTTAAAAAAGCATTTTTATATTCTGTAAAATCTGCTGTAATCTCAAATTTATCCATATTTATTTTCTATCTCACTAAATTCATTATTTTTCATTCTAAGTTTCATGTCATTAATTCGGCTATTAATTTCTTGAACATCTTCACCTATAAGCTCTGCAATTTTTCTGGCTTTAAAATATTCTTTTAACGCATTTTTATGTTGTGCGGGAATGTTATAATAAAAATCTCCAAGCGCAACATCGGCTTCCATTATATAGAAATCTTCGTTAAGAAATTCTGCAGCTTGTTTTGCCTCTTTTAGGTACTCTAATGCATTCTCATCATGCATTTTTACAAGCACTTCTGCTAATTGTGAAGCATTATAATAAATTCCATCGTAATCGTTATTATTTTTTTCTATTTCATAAGCTTTTTTTAAACAATCTCGTGCATCGCATAGATTGCCGTTATCAAAATAACAAGCTCCCATGTTTGAGTACGCAAGTGATTTATAAGGGTTATCATTTGATAATACCGCGCATTTTGTGTAATATTCAAAAGCTGTTTTTTCATCTCCTCTGTCATCAGAGGCAAGTGCATATTTAAAATATAATTCCGCTAATGTTTCGTCAGGTGTATTTTCATCCATAGAAGCAAGAGCTTTTTGATAGTATAAATAAGCGTCATCGGTATTTTTTTGAGCCGTATAAATATTGCCTAATAGTGTGCATGCGCTAACCATAAGCGATTGGGGAGTGTCAACAGAATAAATTACTTTTTTAATCGTTTCAATTGCACGTTCTGATTTGTACATCAAAAAATAAATTTTAGTAAGTTCATAGTATAAATAACTTAAATTAATTACTTCATTGTTTTTTTTATAATATGTTTCTACGCGTTCTAAATAATATTGAGCCTTTGAATAAGCTTCGATTTCTTTATACAAATTTGCTAATTTCAAACGCACTTCGTTTAATGTTTGAATATCTAACTTTTCATCATCTAAAATATCAAGATATTTTTCGATTGCCTCAGTTTTTTTGTTTTCTTCTGCTAATTTTCGTGCTTCTTCTAATTTAGAATTCACATCTTGCGGTAAAACGGGCTTTTCTTTATTAACAGTTGCTTCGTTTTGTTTATCTTCAGGCGTAGGTGTTGATTTTAAGCCTTGTTCTAAATTTTTTATACATTCATTATGAAATTCGATTTCTGAGCGTAATGCTTGTCTTGAAATAAGAATTTCTCTTGTTTGTAACGGTTCTTTCAGCTGTTTTTCATAAATGCTTATAATATATTTATGTAATTTAATTTCGGTTTTTGTAGGAATTGAAATATCAATGTTTTGTTGAAAATAATCTTGTACATAAATAGTTTCATTTACCATAAATATCATTAAATTAGACTTTAGGTATTCTACCGAAAATTCATCATACAATTCAAAAATCGCAAGCGCATTTGTTGTAATTCCGTGTCTTATTGTTCTCAAAAACCAGAAAAAATTTCTGATTGTATTCGGGATTAAATTAATATAAGTCATTCCAAGATATGAATCAAAACTCATGCCGGATAGCGCAAATTTTTCTAAAAATTCATTTAGAGAAATTTTCATAGCTTGAATTATTTTTACAGCTAAAGCTGTGTAATAATAATATCCGCGAGTATATTTATAAAAATCTTCAAAAGTTGTATCAGTACAAGTCAATTGATTTTCGCTTAAGAATTCTCTAAAAATATCTTTTGAAAATGCTTTAAGAAATATTTTTCTATCAAATTTTGTTTCGCCGAGAACTGCCGGAAACATTGCTCTTGTTGATATAATTAGTTTTATGTTGTCATTTTTTAAAACATTTGAAAAACAATCAACTACAAGAGATTTATTTTCATCTGAAATGTCGTCATAAGAATGTAAAATTATTATTACCGGCTTTTTTAAAGATGCAAGTTGAGCTTGAAATTTGACAGCTAAAGTTGTAATTTTAGCGTTTAAATTAACAGCTTTTGATTGCGCTGTTTTTTCAGTCGTATCAATAAATGACAATAAAATGTCATCACAGACCGTTGATTCTTTGCAATAATATTCCAATTTTAGAACATCTTTTTGCAAAAATGATGTAACATAATTTATAAATTGTCGTTTTCCAGTTCCCAAAAAACCATGAATATACAAAAATTGCTCTTTAGAATTTAAAAACTCGATTGCTTTTTTTATTTCAGAATTATTATTTTTTAAAAGCAGAGGATGTATTTTGTCAGAAATCGGCAATTCTGTTACGTTGTTTAAATCAAAAGATGTTTCTAAAAAATTATAGCTCATAAATTGATTTTAATTGATATTGTAATAATTTGCAATCACCATCGCTGTTTATTACAAGATTTATTGATTATTTACAATCTCAAATATGCTTCTCTTATCAAATAATCTTCTAATGTTTTCATATCAGGAATTGTAGATGTTGTATCATTTATGATTATTGCGAATGCATATTTATTACCATTTTTTGTAGTTAAAAATCCGGCAATAGAGCTTGTATCAGATAATGTACCTGTTTTTGCTCTTAAATTTTCTTTGATAGGCAACATTCTGTGTGTCAAAGTTCCTTGACCAGGGGTTGGCAAATGTTCAAGAACTTTACTGTCTTTATTTTTTACAAGGTATTCTGATATAAAATCAGTTGTAACTAAATTATTTTTGGAAACACCGCTGGCATCTGTTAATCGAATTTTAGAATTATCGATATCAATTTTTTGACAATAAGCATTAAATACTTTTATGCCGTTTATATCAGTACCAATGTCTTTATAAGCTTTTGCTCCGGCAAGTTTTGCCAATGTTTCTGATATCATATTATTACTATTTTTTAAAACATCATCAATCGCTCCGGAAATAGGATGTGTTACTTTGTCCAATTCTTTATCAGAATCTGTAACTTTATCTATGACAAAGTTTTCTTTTAAATAAACTTTTTTATCGCCTAGAGCGTTAGTTAATTTAATATTGAAATATCTCTTTAAATTATTTGTTGGAACATAAATAGTTGTAGGTTTATTTACAGTACCTTCTAAAACCAAAGTATTTGCAGATACGGAATTGTCTCTAGAAATTCTTACACTATTTTCGTGTCCTGTTGTTACATGGTTAAAAAATACAATCGGATATTTACTAGGATTGATGATTGTTGCAGTTTGCCCGTTCGAAGTTGGCATAATCGTAACCTTGATTAGGTTTCTATCCAAATTGTACGAATTAAATCTTGGCATAAGAACATTCATGTCGTCATCCCATTGCCAGCCTTCACCCCAGTCTTTTTTCTCCAAAATACTATCATCAATATAAATACGCTTAGTTTCAAGATTCACGTTATTCACAAGAGTCTTTAAATCATTACTTGTCAAATATGGATCTGCTCCGAGCTTTATTACAAAAGAGTCTGCATTTCTTTTATAGATTGCTGTCGTAAATTCATAATCTTCGCCCAATGTTTTAACCGCCGGAACCAGTGTTAGAATTTTTTGTACAGAGGCCGGATGCATAAGCATTTTTTCATTAAGTTCATATACAGCTTTTCCGCTGCTCAAATCTCTTATTGAAATAGAAATTGAATTTTTTTCTATTCCGGATTCATTTATTACGCTGGAGAAATCTCTTTTTACTGCTACTTTTGCGTTAGCACCAAGTGTAAGTGCAAACATCATTAAAATTGTTAATAGTTTTTTCATTTTTTTATAACCTCATAAGAGTCTTTTATATCGTTTATACTAGGGCAATTTGCTCTGAAATCGTACATTTTATTTAATTCAACTTCAGCGTAAATTCCACCTTCAATTTCTTCAATTTCGTCCAAAATCTTACCTTCATAATCATAAATTAGTGAATGTCCAAGATTTTCAACGCCATCAGCGAGAAGTCCTGTTTGAGTGAGTGCAACCATAAATGTTTGATTTTCTATTGCACGTGCTCTTGTTAATGTATCCCAATGAATTTTTCTTGATTTTGGCCAAGCAGCCATGTTTACTAAAATATCGGCACCGGATTTTCTATAAGCCCTGTAAATTTCGGGAAAACGTATATCATAACAAATTGTCAAACCGATTTTTACTCCGTCTAATTCAACCATTATAGGATTTTCTCCGACTGTAATATATTGGTTTTCTGTATCGCCATTATATGAATACAAGTGGTTTTTGTTGTACGTGCAAACCAATTCGCCTTTGCGATTGATTACAGGACAAGTGTTAAAAAGCTTGTCACCTTTTTTCTCTACAAAACTTCCTCCGACAATATTAACTTCGTAAGTTTTAGCGATTTCTCGAAGCATTTTAACGGCTTTTGATTCTTCCAGAATTTCTGCGCTACCGGTAAATGATGGGCAATCCCAGCCAACAGTCCATAATTCCGGCAAGAACACAAAATCTACTTTGCCATATTTATCTAAATTGGCTTTAAGAAGATTTCTTACTGTCTCTATATTTAACGATACATCTCCAATTGCAGATTCCATTTGAATCGCAAGTAATTTTATTTTTTCCATATACCGAATTTGTATACCTCATCAAACGCTTGTGGTGCGTCTTTTTCTAATTGTTCCAGGCTTGTTTGCAACTTTTGTCGGGCTTCTTCTTCGCCTTTTTCGTCAGCATCTTGCGAAATATAAATTGGTTCTCCATATAGATTAATCAAATTTGTTGCAAAAATAGGAGAGCGCATTTCATCCCAAGATGGGAATTTTGCAAAAGTGAAATTTTTTGAATACCAATAAACCGGTACGATTGGTACACCTGCCATTTTTGCAATTTTTATAATTCCGTCTTTTACAACTCTTGCAGGCCCTTTTGGCCCGTCAACCATCATTGCGCAGTTTTCACCTGATTTTAAAATAGAAATCATTTGCATTGTAGCTTCTACAGCACCTTTTTTACCTTTAGAACCGCGAACAGTTTTAAAACCCCAGCGTTCAACTACATCCGCAATGATTTCACCGTCTCTTGAACGACTTACTAAAACGTGTAATTTTGAGCGATGTCTAATTCCGTGTACACAGAATTGATGAGCATGCCACATTGCATATATGCAAGGCATTTTATCAGGATTGTTAACTTCAATAATCCTTGTGAAAAGCTCCTGTACCTTCAATACTTTAAAAACAAGATTTGAAATCTTGTTAACATTCTTCCCATCAAATAATCTAACCATATAGAAATTATACAATAAATAAAATGCATTAACCTAAAGAAATACTAATTTAGCGTTATGTAAAGTTTTGTTACAATCTTTTTTTATTTAGCAATTCTTTAAAAGAAAAATACTTTATATATACATAAGGATATTAAAAAGAATTTAATACACATACACATATATACTACACTTCACACATTTAAAGTTTTTAGAGTCGTTCAAGACTCTTTTTTTTTGCTTTTTTATTATTAAGGGTAAATGTAACAATTTATAAATAGTTTGTTACAATATAGCAAATATTTTTCTTTAGAATACTTTATCTTCATGTAGAATAGCAATTTGGTAGGTTTTGTTTGGAAATTCATAATTCGACAATACGAAATATTCATAATAATGATAAGCAAGAGAAGCAAAATTTAGCATTCAAATCCGGCTTAGCAACGGTTCTTAACGGTTCCGGCGCTGTTATGCAAGGCATTGAAAACGGAGGCTTCTTAGCATCATTCTTGATTCAAGACGGAATTGGCATGACCGTTCCGCGTACTTGTGCGGGTTTTTTAAGAGATAAAGAACAGACCGGTCACTACAATGTGCAAGAAGGCTTAGAAGTTCTTGGAAGAGAAGGTCTGACAGGCCCCTGTATGATGGCAGTAGCACCACTTTCTTTATTAATAGCAGCTAAATTTGGGCGTTCTACAAGTGTTAATACTCAATTAATCAAACGTTTTGGTAATAGTTTAAAAGAAATTTTGTCAAAACCTGAATTTGATAAAACTTTATTAAAAGATGCCAATAAGTTTAAATCAGAATTCTATAAAGCTAATATTGAAAAAATGTTAACAGAAACTCTTGGTAAAGAAAATACAACAAAAGAGTCTGTGGACTACATTATGAAGCAAATAGCTAATATGGAGAAAATTCCGGCTGATGCTAAATTGAAGAAATTCCGCGGAAAAGCTAAATATCGTAGCGAATGTATGCAGAATATTATAGAGCATATTAACAACATCAAATATTCAAAGAGTGATGATTTGAATATGCTTCAAAAAATTAAATTCGGTAATGAAAAATTAGATAGCATCAAAAACTTCCAAACTAAAGATGCAATTGACGCCATGATTAAATACACAGATGACGCAATTGTAGCTAACAAGCATTTGGATAAATTAGATGCGCTAGAAGCTGAAAGTATTAAGAATAAATCATTGGCTAAGAGAATGATTACTAACGTAGCTATGATGATTGCAACACTAGGCGTATTATCTATTTTACCTAAAATTTATGCTAGAGGTGAAACAGCTCCTGGAGCTAGAAAAACACAAGATACAGAAGCTGGCAATGCGGATAATAATGTTGCGTTTAAAGGTAAAGGAAAACCTAGTCTTTTAGAACGTTTAGGGAAGCTAATTGGTAAAAATAATAGCGATTTTGCTTCGCATGAACTTGAATATAATGGGCACAATTTTACAAATACTTTGATGGCTGGACTTTCTATTTTTGGGCTGTTAGCTCCTAGAGGTTGGCATGCTTATCAAAGAGCTCAAAAAGATGAAAACGGGAAAAAGGATTTAACAGAATTATATGAAATCTTTTTGAGGGATTTGACATCAAGCTTAGCGGTAGTGTTTGCTGTTCCTATGATGACTAGAGCGTTTGTTACAAGTTATGAAAAGAATTCTGGATTTGTCTTAATGCACAAAGATAGAAACAAAAATGGTTTCCAAACAGCTTTAGATTTGATGAATCCATATACAAGAACACATGTTCTTAGTAATGCTGAAATTACGGCTTTGTATGATAAAGTAAATACTAAAGATAAAATGTTGAATTTCTGTAAGTACATTGATAAAAATGGTGGCGATTTGGCAAAAGTTATTTCAAAATCTGAAAATGTTGAGGCTATGTTTAATTCGTCTACACTTGATTTAAAATCGTTAAAAGGACTTAAAAAGGCTGAAAAAAATAAGAAAATTATTTCGTTTGTTGAAAAATTCAATAAATCAGATGAGTTAATTGCGAAAGTTATGAAAAGTGCAGGAAAGGGTCGTGGAAACAAAATCGCACTATTCGCTCGAGGCTTGAATTCTATGCCGGGATTGTTGACAACATTCTTTATTTCTCCATACTTGTTAGGCTGGTTTATTCCTAGATTGACTTATAAAAATACTAACAGAATTCACGAAAAACAAGATAGAGAGCGTGAATTAAGAAAACAACAAAATCTTTCAACTAATGCATAATTTTAATATATAAATCCAGAAGGGCTTTGCCAATTGGCAAAGCCCTTCTGATAAAACTTAGTTCATACTCCCAAAATCTGTACTTAATCTAAGCAAGACCCAAAGCTTTTCTGTACCAAGAAAATGATTCTAATTCGGAACCATTAAAAGTAGTTTTTAACTGTTGTTTTTTTAAATAGTTTTCGAATTCATCATTAAATGCAGATTTAACCGTTTTGATTTCTTTAGAGATTAGTTTCATAATTTCTTCTCCTATATTTAAGTAACACACAATATATAATGACCAGTTAATTTCTACATATTTTATGCGCCTATTTTAGCATAAAATTAGGGGTTTAGCAATTGATATGTAAAGAAATGTAATGGAAAATGGTAAAAATCATCCTTGAGAGTAAGGAGTATATAATCACATGGGATAAATGTATATAACTAAAAAGCATGTTTTTTTATAAAATCCCATCCATGTAGATGATTTCATTTAATAATTGTTAAAGAAAAAAAAATGTCAGCCGAAGAAAAATGTATACAGAGACATTTTGTTTTGGAGAAATTATGACAGATACCCCGGTTATGACACTAGCGACTGATGTTGGAATTCTTTTGAAAGAAGCGCGCGAAGCACATGAAAGATTTTTAATAAAACAACAAGATTCTGATTTAGAAAAAGCTATTGAATGTTATGTAGATGCAATCAAAGCAAATCCTTCTTTGTCTGAATCATATTATAGATTAGCAAGTTTGTTGCTAATTAAAGGTCAAATTTCGGTAGAAGGTGCATTGGAGCAATGTAAAACAGCGATTAGTTTAGAACCGAATAATGTTAATGCACATATTTATTCTGGTTATTTTCAATGTCTTAACGGGAATTTTGAAGAAGCTGAAAAAGAATTTCATCTTGCTGTAGAAAATTCCGGCATGAATTCTGCACGTCCAAGATTATTTTTGTCAAAAGTTTTATTTTCTCGTTTAAAAATCAATAAATCATCAGTAAAAGATGTTATGAAGTTTTTGTATTACTTTCTATCAGGAAGCATGATGATTATGTGGGATTGCCCATCTCTAAAAATGTTCTGCAAATTTTTGGCAAACGATTTTTCTGTGTTCTCATACAAGGCTTTGGGTGAAACGTTTGAAAAAATGAAACTTTTCCCATCTGCGTTAGAAGCTTATTCAAAAGGTTTGGAAAAGACAGCGCAAGGAAATTTATTTTACCAAAAAATGGGCGATTTATCGCTAGAATGTAACGATATTGAAGCAAGTTTAGAATGCTACAAAAAGGCTTACGAACTTAATCCTAATGATAGAGAAGTCTTGATTAAACTTGCAACAATTAATCAAACTTATTACCCTGAAAATACTGATATCACAATCGATTATTATAATTCGCTACTTGAATTTGGTATAGACTTAGACAAAATTTATTATGAACTTGGACATTTGTACTTGAATAAATCTGATAAAATTCATGCTGTAACAGCGTTCAAGTTAGCGCAAGAATTAAACCCTGAAAATCCATACTATAACAATTCTTTGGCTTATGCTTATATTAAAGCCGAACTTTATGATGACGCAATTGAGTATTATCAATTGGCAATTAAACTAAATCCAGAAGCTGAATGGACTTCAATCGTGTGTCATGCTCTTGGCGCAATTTATGCAGAAATTAAAAATAATTTTGAAGCAGCAGAAGCTACATTCAATGCAGGTATTGTACTTGACCCTAATAATGTTGATATTCAACTTTCATTGGGTGATTTGTATATGGCGCAAAATGATTTGGATAGAGCAATCAAAACTTATTGCGACGCAATTGCGGTTGAACCTGAAAATTATTTGACTTATGCAAAAACAGGTTTGGCTTTGTGGGAAAAAGATTATTTAGAAGAATCAATTGTTGCATTCCACAAATCAATTGAATTAAATCCAAATTTTGAAATTGCACAAAATAATTTAGGCGTTGTATACTTAGACGGAATTGGCGATCCTAAAGAATCTGTAGAATATTTTAAGAACGCCATTGACATCAACCCAAATTATACGTTGGCTTATTTTAATTTAGGTAGAGCTTACCAGACGCTTGGAGAAAAAGCATTATCGGCAGAATATTTCCAAATGACATTAGATTTAAATAAAATCACACAAGAAATGTCAGAAAAAGAAATCAGACAAAGATTATATGATTTGTTTGAGTAGATTCTATTCGATAAATTTATATATGTGAAATATAGTCTAGCACTTCCCAGTTACTTCGATTTTGGAGAAAAAGTAACAGCTTGCTTATCTATATTTTTTTGACTCCTGTTGTAATAAATCTCAAATTTGGAATTACTTGAAAACTATCATCAAACAAATCATTTGTAATATTATCCAATATGAAATAAGTTGAACCGGAGCCTGACATTATAGAGTTCGGCAATTTGTCTTTTATAATTTGTAATTCTTTATAGTCATCAAAAACAGCATATTCTAAATCGTTGTATAAAAATTTTTTTATATCAGCTTTTTTTGAAATAGCATCCAGCATTTTTTCGGTCATATCATATTTTGGCTTAAATTCTTTTGCTGCATATTTTTGATAAGCTTCTTTTGCAGAGATTCCAAGAGTTTTAGGTTTGATTAAAGTTAGCGGATAATTTATTTCACCCTCTACTTTTTCAATAATTTCGCCTCTGGAAGTCGCCAGCAAAGTTCCGCCTTCCAAGCAAACATTCAAATCAGAACCGAGTTTTGAACACAATTTATGCAATTCTTCTCTATTTAAAGGACTGCAAAAAATTTCATTAAGTCCCCATAATGTTCCGGCGGCATTTGTGCTTCCGCCGGCAAGTCCTGCTGAAATTGGAATATTTTTTTCTATAAAAATGTCCACATTAGCATTTAAACCAGTAGTTTCCAAGAAAAGCATCACAGCTTTATAAACAAGATTTTTCTCGTTATATGGAATTTCGCTACTCGTTCCAGCAAGCGTAATCTTCGTTTCGCTTGCTTTTTCAGCCTTAATTGTAAGATAATCATACAAACTGATTGTCTGCATGATACTCTTTATATTATGAAATCCGTCTTCTCTACGATTCACGATTTCTAGCGTCAAATTCACTTTTGCCGGACATTTAACTTTAATTTCTTTCATATTATTCATCTTAAAAATGCCTTACTTTCGGATCTAGAAGCATGCCTGCTAGTTTATCTGCTCCTCTAAATGTTCTCTTTTTTAATTTATTGCTGGCTCTTTCTTTGTCATATTCTACAAAATGATGTTCAAATAAACATTCGCCATTGTTCGCAATAATTGTTAGGTAGCAAGATTTCGGTTCAGGAGTAAATGGGCGCCCAATACTGCCGGCATTCACTACTGTTTGTTTTTTAGAAGTTTGAAAACCGCAAGGTAAATGTGTGTGTCCGCATAAAACAACATTTGCGCTAACACCTTCTAACATTTTTTCAACATCGGCTATTGGAGTATTTGGTAAAATATCTTCGTTGTTTTTTCTTGGAGAACCGTGTACAAGTAAAAACTTAACTCCGCCTTCTGTTACTTCCAATTGAATAGGTAAGTTTTTCAAAAAAGACTTTTGAACAGGATTCAAAATCTCAACATCATTTTTAAGAGCTTCTGCCATAACAGGAGCTTTCTCTTTTAGCTTTGCATACAATTCATCTGAATAATCAGCAATCATCAAATCTGTATTGCCTTGAATCATTTTGAATTTGGGATTATCTTTACGTTCCATAAAATAATCTACTGCATAATTAGGTTCAGGACCTGCCATAGCATAGTCGCCTAACACAAAAATTTTATCGCATTGCTGTTTAGAAATATCTTCCATAACAGCTTCTACAGCTTCCATATTGCCGTGTATATCAGAAATTACTGCAATTTTCATAGTTTCCCCTTTAATAACCTTACATTTTATTATAATACAAAGCTTTTTCGATTGCTTTTGTAATGTTTTTCTTTTCTATAATTTCGCTTTCGTTTTTATAATCATCAAGCTTAATTTCTTCGCCTTGCTCTATTTCAAATGTAACAATTTTATCGCTTGCTTCATAGAAGGGCTGATTTATAAAAAGAAAATCTTCATCATCAAAAATTCTAATTGGTACGATGTTTTTGTTTGCGTTTAAGGCTATTAATGAAGCTCCTTTTTTGATTTTAGGATATTCATTTTTTCTGTGTCTTATGCCGGCCGGAAAAATAATAATGTTAAATCCTTTATCAAGCATTTTTTTAGATTGCGCCTTTAGCTCATCCAAATCAACTTCATTTGTTATAAAGATACTGTTTACAAGATTTTTAAGGATTGGATTATGCGCAAGTTCTTTTTTTGCAAAACACGTTGTGCGCGGAATTAAGCCAATCAGAATTACAATATCAATAAAACTTGGATGTGTAGAGACAATTATTTTGTTTTCAATTTTTTCAAGTTTTTTAATATTTAGTTTGATTAGTCCTAAAACAATAAATAATTTTGTAAATAATTGCCAGCATTTGTGGATTATGTCTGAGCAAAGCTCTTTATTTTCTTTTATGAATGGAAACAAAAGAAAATTTAAAATTATTGAACCAATTCCAAATACTGAAAAACATAATATTACAAATAATGAGCGTAAAATTTTCATTTTTTGCTCTCCAATATTTTAATTAGTTCTGTTGCCGTTTCAGGAATATTGTTTAATTTGATTTCGCCTTCTGTTTTTGAGATTAAGCATGATAGTGCAAAATTTTTTTCTGCATAAACAAACATTACATTGTTATGAGCGGATATAGAAGCTGCGATTAAACCGTTTTTAAAAGTTTTATCACCAGCGGCAAGGGCAAAATAAGGTATGTTTATTTTTTTATACAAAGTGAAAAATCCAACAGGATAATTGTGCACAGAAGCTGAAAACTGAGCAGGAGAAACTTCGTTCATTTCTTTGTATTGCGAAATTATTTTGTTAAGCCTGTCAGCTTCACCGGCTTTTGAAGCAAATACGATTTCTTCAATTTCTTTAGAATAAACACTCTCCATAGCAGAAATTGCGAATTTATCTAAACTCCCGAGTTTTCGCCTGATTAATGGTGGTAAAAAACTCGTATCAGCTTCTCTTGTGTAATAATAATCTTTAACAAATACCGACTCTATATTCATGCTAAAATTATACTATAAAATGAAGATTACGAAATACAATGCAATATGCAATTTAGGCAATAATATAGATGAAATCTTTGAAAGAGCGCTTCTTGGCGACAATTCTAAGTTTAAAATGCTTGATGGTAAGCGTTTGGGTGTTGTTGATTGCGATTTGCCATTAATTGATAATCCCGATTATAACTTGCGCTGTAATAGATTGGTTTTAGAGTGTATTAAGGATTTTGGAATAGAGAACTTTGATAAAGATTCATTGGCTGTAGTTTGCGCGACAACAAATTCCGGAGTTGAAGAATATGATGAAACATTATGTGAAAAACATTATGAAATCGGTAATCCTGCGGAATTTTTATATAAACATTTTAGTTTAAATAATTTCTATATTTCTGTATCTACAGCTTGTTCGTCCGGCATAAAAGCTTTTTCTATAGCTAAAAATCTTTTGGATAAAAAAGTTGCAAAGCAAGTGTTAGTAGTTGGTGTGGATAGTTTGGCAAAAGTTCCTATTTATGGTTTTGATTCGCTTGAAATATTATCTAAAGAGCCGACAATTCCTTTTAGTAAAAATAGAAAAGGAATTAATATAGGAGAAGGTGTGGCGGCTTTTATTGTAGAATCAGGCTCTGCAAAAGATAACGAAATCGAAATTGCGGGAATCGGTGAAACGACAGATTCTTATCATGCGACAACTCCGGACCCGGAGGGGCTTGAAGCTGAAAGAGCAATCAGGCTTGCGTTAGGCGATACAAAAATGGTTGATTACATAAACCTTCATGGAACCGGTACTTTAGCGAATGATTTGATGGAAGGACGTGCTATTTATAACGTATTCGGTTCTAATGTTCCGGCAAGTTCTACAAAACCTCTTACCGGACATTGTTTGGGTGCGGCTGCAAGTCTTGAAATTGCACTTTGTTGTAAACTTTTAGAAAATGGTAAAGGGCAAGTTTTTCCGCATATTTATGACAGCAAATATGACATGGATATTCCGCAAATATATTTAGCAGATAAAAACACAACTCTTAAAAGTATAAAATCTTGTCTATGTACATCTTTTGGTTTTGGTGGTACAAATACTGCAATATTGTTAGAACATGTATAAGCTTTTATGCTATACTAAATTTATTATGAATAGAAGAAAATCAAAACAAATTTCAATAGGTAACGTTAAAATCGGAGGAGACGCTCCTATTAGCGTTCAATCAATGTGTAATACGGACACAAGAGATGTAGCAAAAACATTAGACCAAATCAGCGAACTTGCTTCTGCCGGATGTGAAATTGTACGTCTTGCGGTTTTAAATAAAGATGCAGCAGCAGCTATTAAAGATATCGTTGCGAAATCGCCGGTTCCATTAGTTGCAGATATTCATTTTGATTACAGATTAGCTTTAACTTGTATTGAGAATGGAATCCATGCTCTTAGAATTAACCCTGGAAATATCGGGAAAAAAGAACACACAATCAAAGTTGTAGAAGCAGCTAAAGCTCACGAAGTACCTATTAGAATTGGAATAAATGCAGGCTCTTTAGAAAAAGAATTTGCAGAAATGGATATTCCGCTTCATGAAAAAATGGTTTTAAGCGCAATGAGACATTTAGAAATTTTGGAAGATTTGAATTTTTATAATACAAAGGTTTCGCTAAAATCTTCTGATGTTCCAACTACAATTGAAGCTTATCGTTTAATGGCTAAAAAAGTTGATTATCCGCTTCACTTAGGAGTTACAGAAGCCGGAACATTAAAATCAGGTTTAATTAAATCATCAATTGGTTTAGGAACACTTTTGAGCGAAGGTATTGGAGACACAATAAGAGTTTCTTTAACAGAACAACCTGTAGAAGAAGTACATGCCGGATTTGGAATATTAAAAGCTTTGAATTTACGAAAAAAAGGTGTGAATTTTATTTCTTGCCCTACTTGTGGACGAACTCAAATTGATTTAATAGGTTTGGCTAAGAAAGTTGAAGAAAAATTCAAAAATTTAGATTTGCCGATTACAATTGCTGTTATGGGATGTCCTGTAAATGGCCCTGGAGAAGCTAGACACGCTGATTTTGGTATAGCTGGAGCCATTAAGGAAGGTTATATTTTTAAAAAAGGTGAAATTATAGCAAGAGTTCCGGAAGCCGACTTGATTAATTCGTTAGAAAATATTATAATGGAATCATATAGTTCAGTTAAATAAGAATGGGTGTTATGAGAAAA
>CAKVJE010000041.1 GCA_934754735.1 uncultured Candidatus Melainabacteria bacterium | reverse complement strand
ACAAAGGAAAACTAGACCCTGTTGAATTGGACAAAGTCAGTTTTGTTGCGAAAATTCTTGGTGTTGCGCCAAATAACAAACTTAAAATTTCAAACGGTGTAATAACGCTAAATAACAACAAATTAAAGATTTCTAATATCAAAGGTAATCTTGCAGATAGTCAGTTTGATGTTAATCTTGATGTCGGAAATGTAGTTGGAAAACCTCATGTTAACGGGTTTATTAGATTATCAGCTTTTGATTTAGCGACAATAAATGCGTTTTCTAATTATTCAATTATTCCAAGAGATGTCAAAAAAGCTTTAAATACTGTTAGATTTGATGCCGGCAGAAAAATCAATCTAAATGCTAAAATCAACCACAACAAAATAAATGCATATACGGATTTGGGCGGATTATCATTTGTTTATACCCCGCTAGAATTACCTGTAAAAATCATTAACGGCAGTTTTATCATGCGTAATAATGGTGTGAAACTTAACAAAATTAATTTGTTAGCTGATGATATGCCAATTCTTGTTGATGGTGAAGTTTACGACTTATTCAATAAACAGAATTTTAATCTGTATTTCAATTCAAAACCACGCCAAGATTTTATCGATAAATACATTAACAAAAATCAGATTTATCCTCTGAAAATAAAAGGCGATATAGTTTATTCTGCGCGCGCAAAAGGTGTTTTGAACGACTTTGACCTTAAAACTGATGTTAATATGGCAAAAGATTCGAGCATTTATCACCTTGGAGCGACTATTGGCGATATTGAAAATGCGATAGTTTTGAACCTCGATACAAGAGTTTTAAACCAAAAAATCTTAAAAATTAGAGAATTTTCGTACGATAAAATTATTGCATCTCAAAGCGGACGTGAAACCAGATTAAACATGCTTAAATCTCGCGGTGAAATCGATATTCTGAAAGACGATTTGGGCTTTAAAGATTTGGTTATTAAAACTCATAATCCTACAGACGCAAGAATTTTCAACATAATTTTCAGAAAACCGAATATCAAACAAGGTCAATTCACTTCTGATTTGAAATTTAACGGCAAAGCGTCTGCACCAAAACTTTTAGGTAACTTTCATATTTTCGAAACTGATATTCCGTTCTTGGATACGACGATGAAAAATATTACGTTTTTATTCAAGGATAGAACGATTGATGTGTATTCTATTGGTGAAGTTTTGGGCAATGATGTTAAGATTCAAGCTGTATTAAGAAATAAACTTACTCCACCGTATTATGTTGAAAAGGCTAATCTTGATACAAAGCTTTTAGACTTAAATCATATTACGAATTTGTTAAAACTTTCTCAAGTTGATAATACAAAAACTTTTGATTCGCTTGAAAGTTTTGATTTAGAATCAATTGTAATTAAGAATATGAAGATGAATGCAGATAGTATTCACCTCAGAAATATTGTTGCGGAAAACTTTGAAGCTACTGCGTCTTTGAATGAAAAACAAGTGTTTAATGTTCATGATTTCAAATTTAATATTGCAAACGGAACACTTGGCGGTAACTTTAATTATAATCTTAAAAATAATAATACAGGTTTGAAGCTCAAAGCGCGTGATATTGATGCAAATGACTTATCTATAGCTTTATTTGATTTACAAAACCAAATATACGGCGATTTAACCGGTGATATCGTACTTTCTTGTAATGGTGTTGATTTTGATAAATGTATGCAAACGCTTAACGGAAATACAACGTTTAGTGTTGCAAACGGAAGAATGCCTAAACTAGGTTCATTAGAATATCTTTTGAAAGCCGGAAATCTTTTGAAAGGCGGTTTAACAGGTGTTTCAATTAACAGCGTGATTGATATAATTTCACCGCTAAAAACGGGTGATTTTTCTGACATTATTGGTGATATTACAATAAAAGACGGTGTTGCGGATGATGTCGAAATCACTACGCGCGGTAAGGATTTGAGCTTATTTATAAGCGGTAAATATAATTTCTCTAATTCTAATGCAGAAATGGAAGTTTTGGGACTTCTATCTAAAAAGATTTCGACTATGTTCGGGCCTTTAGGTAATGTTTCTTTGAACACACTATTTAACGTTATTCCTGGGGTTGATTTGAGTAAGGATACCAAGGTTTTAGAACATATTAATAAAATTCCGGGGATAGAATTATCAAATAAAGCTTACCGCAAGTTTGTCGCTGAAATTAAAGGTAATATCAACGGCGAAAACTACGTAACAAGCTTTAAGTGGATAAATTAATATCAGCTACATAGAGAAAAATAAAATTTGTCTGCACAATTATTTTTTCTTGAATAATTTCTTTTCTAACTCCAATGCTGTTTTTGTTTTTGCTAAACCGCCTTGAGATGTTTCTTTTAGAAGTGGCGACATTAATTGACCTGTGATTTTTAGTGTATCTACAATTTCGTCAACAGGAATTTTACTTTCAACACCGCAAAGCGCTAATTCTGCCGCGGTTACAGCGTGAACAGCTAAAAATGCGTTTCTTTTTATGCAAGGAACTTCAACTAAACCGCACACAGGGTCGCAAGTTAAGCCTAGAATGTTTTTTAGAGCAAGTGCTGTCGCGTTAATAATTTCGTCAACATTTCCGCCAAGCATTTGCGTTAAACCTGCTGCTGCCATTGCTGACGCAACTCCGCATTCAGCTTGACATCCTGCAACAGCACCTGCTAGTTGTACCTTGTTTGATACAAGCAATCCTATCATGCCGGCAGTTAAAAGCGCGTTGATTTGTTCCGCTTCAGAAATATTATTTTCTTCTGAAACGGCAACAATAACAGCAGGTACAATTCCGCAAGAACCTGCTGTTGGGCACGCTACAATTCTTCCCATTCTTAAATTTTCTTCGGCTGTAGCAAGCGCATAAGTTATAATCTTTTCAAAAGTTTTTCCAAATAAAGCACCACGCTTTTTAAATTTTTCAACAAGCTTGACACAATCATCTCCGCACCAATCACTAATTGATTTTTCTGTAGATTTAAGCCCATTTTTAATAGCGCCTTTCATTGCAATCAAATCTTCCAAGACTTTTAGCCTTACGACATCAACAATTTCTTCCAATAAAACTGATTCGTTTTCTTGAGCGATTTCGAAAATTGCTTTGTCTTGTTTTTTACACGCGTCTATGAGTTCTGAAAACGATAAAATTGTCATTATTTTAATTTCCTAATATTAGTTGCGAAAAATACATCTTTGATTTGCTTAACTTGTTCAATAACATCCTCTCCAACAGGAATATCTAAAGCAACGGACATAGAAGCTGTACCGCCTTTTGAACTACGGTCGCAGTGCAATGATGCGATATTAACTTTTTGTTTTTGGATAATGTCACTGACTTTTGAAATCATCCCCGGAACATCTTTGTACATAAGTAAAATCGTATCGTAAGAGCCATCAATGTCAGATGCAAAGCCGTTTATGTTGTTAATTCTAATTTCACCTGCGCCGACAGAATCTCCTGAAACAACCATCTTGCCATCGTCAAAAATTATATCAACGGAATTTGGATGTCTTGAAATATCTTCTCTGTACTCGTACGAATAATTTATATTATCGACGATATCAAAAATATTTTTTATGCAGGCTTCATCAACCGAATAGCCCAAAACACCAGCTAGAAGTCCTTTATCTGTTCCGTGTCCGAAACCTGTTTGAGCAAAAGAATTATAAAGTACAAATTTAACTTTTTTGAACTCATTTTTATAAATATTGCGTGCCATTAATCCAAGACGCACAGCACCGGCTGTATGTGAACTAGAAGGACCGACCATTATTGGAGAAATTACTGAAAAAATCGATTTTTGTTCCATTTTTAGTAATCGTCCTCGTCGTTTTTCTTATCAGCGTTAATATAGCCATCCATTACGTTGCATAAAGAATTTTGCCAATCGCTGTTTTTTTCAAGGAAGAAATCTGCGCCTCTTGCACGGCATTGTTGTTCGATTTCTTTACGAGGTGAAGCTGTAATTACACCGATTACGGTTTTTATGCCATAAGCGGCTGCCAATTTTTTTAATTCTGTTAAAAGAATAAAGCCTTCGCGCTCAGTTGGAATGAACAAATCCATAACAACGTATTCATACTTGCGTTTTTTAAATTTGCTAACTGCATCATAAATTTCTTGTGAACAATCAATATCATAATCAAATCTTGATAACAAAACTTTTAATTGATAAGTGATAACGCCTAAATCGTCGACAATAAGTATTGCCGGACCGGTTGGTTCTTCCTCTTCTACAGGATTATTATTTAAAGCTTTGCTCACAATAGGTTTTTTAGCATTTGCATTAAGTTCCTTTAAAGTATCCACAATGTTTATCAATTGTTTTTTTAAATCCAAAAGTGCAACTTCTTTTGGAGGTTTTGAATTCGTTATGTTATAAAACAGATTAAGAAACTCGTCGTCAATTTCAATATTTGGCATGTTCACTCCTATTTTGTTTTGATTATACCATATTGAAATTAAAATGTAAGTCGTTTGTTTGATTGAGAATGTAAGAGCTAAATAATATTTTATTTTTAATTTATAATTAACTTATGGATATTTTTGTAATTGAGATAGTTGATGCGGATAATGTTCACAAAGAACTTTTGAAAGAGTTCCAAAAAAAAGAGATTTCTAATCCTAAAAAATGGAACGAACATTGTCTTTCATATTTAATGGTGGATAGAATTCTAAGAGATTTCTATCAAATAGAAAATCGCGAAATTGTTTTTAACGGTAAAAAACCTTTCTTAAAGACGCGAGAAAAATTTTTTAGTATAAGTCATAGTAATGATTATATTGCGCTTGCTTTTTCTGACTATGATTGCGGAATTGACATCGAAAAAATCAAGCTTCGAGAGTTTGAAGAGATTTCTAAACGTATGGGATTTAAGTGTACAACTTTAGAAGAGTTTTATAATGAGTGGACAAAGTACGAAGCAGAATATAAGCTTGGTAAACCGGCACAGACGTTTAAAAAAATTCATTTAGAAGATTATATTTTGACGGCTGCAAGCGTGAATATTCAAGAAGAGTTTGAAATTTATATTCAAAGCGGAGAAGTCTTTCCTAACGCAAACAATTGATTTCAAAGAGTTCTGGCTTAAGTTTAAGAAAATATTGCCGATAAATCTTTTGTAGCAAAGATATGAAAAGCAGAGGAAGTTATGGCGAGAATTATTGAATCAGGCGAGCGCAGAATTATTAAAATGTCTGTAGACGACATTTTATCCATTGTACAGGACTATCAAAGAATTGTACCCAGATTTTCCGACATAGAAACAGCAAGAAATTATTTAAGTGATGCAGTAGTCTATATTCCGGAAGATGTTTAGTAGAAATCAGATGTAGACATATCATTTAAAGCATTTTTAGCTTCTTCAAATGTTGGGTCTTGTTCCAAGATTTCTATATACAATTCTTTAGCTTTATCTTTATTATTATTTTCATATAAAAGAGCTAAATTATATTTAGCTTCAATTAATTCCGGATTATATAATAAGGCTTGCTTGAAAGCATCCTCTGCTTTTTTTATATCATGCTGAGAAGCGTACATTATACCAACGCGGTATAAGCCTTCAGAATTCTTTTCATCAAATTTCAACAAATCAGTAAGTGCTTTCTTTTCTTCAAAGAAATGTCCTAATTGGTGATGCGCATCAGCTTGAAGTAATAAATATTTTGCGGTGTATTGATTTTGTTTATCATACTCAAGTGCTTGATTTAAGGATTCTATACAGCCGGTATAATTTTTTTGTTGATAATAGTTTTTTGCATTATTGTAATAAATTTCTGAATTTAATGTATTGTATTGAGCTGCATTTTTAAGCTGTTCAAAAGATTCATCAATCTTGCCTTGTTCAGTCAAATCAATTGCCCAAGAAATATATAATTCACAAATTAACAAATTAACTGTTTTTGCTTCTCTTGGAGTTGCTTTATCTAATAATTGCAAATATTTTTCTAATGCTTTTTTGTATTCTTTTGTCTGGATATAAGCATCTGCAAGTTCTAAGGTTACGTCAAATCCGTTTTGTGACATCATTGCAAGGTCTTCTAAAATTGCAATACCTTCTGTCATTCTTTTTAATTTAATATTGAATGTTGCAATGTCATTTCTAACTTTAAATTTATCAGAACCTTGTATATCCAAAAGTTTTTCAGAATATTCTATTGCATTTTCAAAATCTTCTGTTTCAACGCTCAACTGAACAAGTGTTTCGTATATCCATAGTAAAGTCTTGGCATCTGTTACAAATGTAAGCATATAGAGCAAAGTCTCAATTGCGACCGGATAATTCTTGATTCTAATGTAGAGTTCAGTAAGTTTTTTATTTGTATTCACATCCGTAGGATAAATTCCTAAACGAGTTTTGTAAGCTTCAAAAGCTGCAGGATAATCATGTACTTCTTCATTCAATTCTGCTAAAATTGATTGAACATCTGCAATGTCTTCATCTAATTCCATTAAGTCAGACAAAGCCTCGTAAGCTGAAATTGAAGAAAACAATTGGTCAGATTCTCTATATAATTCAGCTAAAGTTCTAACTACATTTTTATCGCCTCTTTTGTTTTCAAACAAGAATTCATATTCTTTGATTGCTTTTTGTGTAAGTTGTTTTTTTACATAACAATCGGCAAGAACTTGTCTTGTGTCAACATCATTAGGTTTTTTCTTTAAAATAATTGAACATTGTTTAATTGCTTGGTTGTATTTTTTGTCTTCGTAATAAGCTTTTGCAAGATAAATTCTAACTTCGATATGGCTTGGTACGCGATCTAAATATTTTGTTGCAAGTAATTGGACAAGCGAATATTCTTTTTTATCAAAAAGAACTTCTACTTGGTCTAAAATATTTTTAGTCGAGAGTTGTAAATCGTCGCCATTTTTACCGCTTGGGCCTTGGTATAAAATAATTGAATACAAAATGTATATTGCTGCGACTGCAACAACAAAAGCAACTACGATAATAATTATATTAATATCAGCCATTAAATAACTCTCTCTTTAAACAAAGTTAATACCATTATACATGATAGTAAAGAAAAATAAAAGTTTTTATTTACTTTTGGATATTTTTTGTTAAATAATATAAGTATGAAGAAAGCTTTTTTATTAACTATAATTTGTTTATTAATAATACCAACTATAGTTTTTGCAGAAAGTTGGGATGATTTTTCAGGAATAGACAGAGCTTGGGATGGACAAAAGTCTATTACAAATCAAGAATTTGAAGATGCTATAAACACGCTTGAGGGTAAGAAGAAACAAAAAGAGAAAAAACAGCAAAAGAAAAGAGCAAAAAAAATTAGTGGCGGTGGAACGAGTTTGCATTCTGAGCTCTCACCTGACAGCGAAATTCAAGGACTAACTCCGCTTAAAAGTAAAAATGACGAAGGTTTGCTTTTAAACGTTCCGGTAAACTTAATTATAGACGAAAATCCGCTTGACAAAGGGTATTACAAAGTAATTGCAGAACGTGATAAAAATAACGATATCTATTTGTCGTTCTATCAATCGCAATTTTTCAAGGGTAAAGTTAGAGCCTGCGAAACAAATGACGATTATGATAGCGAAAGTTTAGATTTTGTAAAGTTAATTCCGTATAACAAAAATTTTGTTAAAATTATATTCGGTTCATTAGATTTTAATGCTTATGCCTATATTAGATATGGTTCAGAGTTTGAGACAGATTATTCTAATTAGGTTTTTAAAAATTAGTTTTCTGTTGTAGTATTATTACGAGCGTGCGGATGTGCATTTTCGTAAACATCTTTCATGTGTTTCATAGAAATATGGGTATAAATTTGGGTATTAGAAATTCCGGCATGTCCGAGAAGCTCCTGTACCACTCTCAAATCAGCACCATTTTCAATAAGTTTTGTCGCAAAACTGTGTCTAAATACGTGTGGTGTAACTTTCTTTGGTAATTCGATTTTTTCAACAGTTTCATTAATAACTTTTCTAATAGTTTTGTTTTGAAGACGATATCCGGTGTTATTGATAAATAATGGCGTATCGTCATTAATTTCGCCGGTATTATATTCCGGAGCAATAAGTTTTCTTGCTGTATTAATATATTGGTTAAGATAATCTTTTGCTCTATCAGAAACTAGGACAATTCGTTCCTTTGCACCTTTACCGAAAACGCGAATTTCGTTTTCTTCCAAGTTTAAATCCCCAAAATTCAGATTACTTAATTCTGAAACACGCATGCCGGTTGCCCAAAGAAGTTCTAGAATTACACGATTTCTAAAACCAGCCGGAGTTTCAATTTTGACATTATTAAGAATTTTCTCAACTTCATCAGGAGTCAGAAATTTTGGCAAAGATTTCGGACGCTTCGGTGCTGATAGCGAAATCGCAGGATTTGTATCAATATATCTTTCTCTAAAAAGAAACTTATAAAATGTTCTAATTGCAGCAACTTTTCGCGCAATTGTTGTCTTTTTGTAATCAAATCTCTGAATAAAATGCAAGTATTCACGCAGTTTATTAAAATCAATTTCTGTACAGCTTGCATTATCAAGCCAAAGAATATAGCTAACAATATCTGATGAATAAGCTGAAAGCGTGTGGTCTGAAAAGTTTTTTTCCACACTTAAATATGTTTTAAAATCTTCTAAATACTGCTTTTCACTCTCTTGCATAGCTTTAATTATAGAAGATTGCTTGGAAGTTTGCAATAGTTTTATAGAAAAATGAAATGAACGATTATTTTATACTTAGAAGTTTTTATTATATAATTGACCTATGAAATATCCAAATTTAGAAAAACTGGTAGATATAATTGCTGTTTTGAGAAGCGAAAACGGCTGTGAGTGGGATAGAGAACAAACTCATAAATCATTACGTCCAAATATGTTAGAAGAAGCTTACGAGGCTGTTGATGCAATTGACGACAATGATATTCCAAACCTTAGAGAAGAATTAGGCGATGTGCTTTTGCAAGTCGTTTTGCACGCTCAAATTGCAAAAGATAACAACGAATTTGACATAGAAGATGTTGCAAAAGAATTAAGCGATAAGCTTATTCATCGTCATCCGCATGTATTTGGTAATCAAAAAGTTGAATCAACTCAGGATATTATCGATAATTGGGATAAATTAAAAAAAGAAGAAAAAACTTATCGAAAATCAATTTTGGATGGAATTTCTAAATCTCAATCTGCATTAATGTCAGCGCAAAAAATTAGCAAAAAAGTTGTCAAAGTCGGGTTTGAATGGGATACGGTTGAAACTTTGAAAGACTGTATAAAATCAGAATATAAAGAATTTGAAGAAGCTGTAGAAGCAGGCGATAAAGACCACATGGAAGATGAAATGGGCGATATTTTTTTCGCAACCGTAAATCTTGCAAGGTGGTACAAAATTGACGCTGAACAAGCACTTTTGAGAGCAAACAAAAAATTCGTTAAACGTTTCAAAAAAATGGAAGAAATTAAAACAAAACCATTTGAGGATTATACGTTTGAGGAATTTAATAATTTGTGGAAAGAGGCTAAAATTCTGGAAAGGTAATAAGGTAATAGGGTATTTAATTGAAAATGGAAAATTGAAAGTGGAAAATTTTTAAATTCGCTTCGCTCATAAAATACAAAATTGTAAATATTAAGAATTGTAGGTTGGGCTTTCAGCCCAACAATAACTAACGAGGAACAACCCTCACCCGAATTTCTAAGTTTCGCTCAGCTCAACTTGAAATTCTACCCTCTCCTTATGAGAGGGAATCCCCGAAACTTGACCCAAAAAGGAGCTTATATGAAAAAATTATTATTAACATTATTCTTAATTGCAGCAACTTGTTCTATCGTTTCAGCAGAAGAATTTAGAACTGTTTGCGCCAGCCATATTCTTGTTCCAAATGAAATGGACGCAATCAAATTAAAAAGTCAAATTAAAGATTTTAGTGATTTTCAATATTATGCAAGAATATATTCTACTTGCCCATCCGGCAGAAACGGTGGTGACTTAGGGTGCTTTGGTAAAGGGCAAATGGTCAAACCATTTGAAGAAGCCGCTTTTAATGGTAATATTGGTGAAGTTTCAGATCCTGTGAAAACTCAGTTTGGTTATCATTTATTATGGGTTACAAAGAAGTATTAAATAAAGAAAGAGGCTAATATGAAAAAGATTCTAATATTTTTAATGTTGAGTGCATTTTTAGTAGCACCGGTTTTAGCAGCACCTACTCAAGGAAGACCTGGAAATGTTTCAGGACGTTCTGTCGGTGCAGCTGCAATTTCTTTGCTCATTTGGCCGGGGTTAGGTCAACTAGTAAATGATCAGCCGCTTGAAAAAAATGTTACTCACGCAGTTTTAGGTTTGACAGGTGTTTTTAGATTTTGGTCTTGTTATGATGCTTTTGTTGATAGACAAGGTGGGGTTTGGCATAACAGAATTTAGTTAAATTCTGTTATCGGATTAAGTTGATTGTAAAATGTAGTCATTTTAATACATTGTTATGTATGATAAGCATTGTATTTGTTTAAAATAGACTTTTTATTATAATATAAAAATATGAAGAATAAATTATTTGGTAATATTGCATTATTAATTACGGCGCTTTTATGGGGTTTATCTTTTGTTGCGCAAAGAGAAGGAATGGAACATATTGGGCCATTTACATTTAATGCTGTAAGGAGTATTTTGGGCGGGTTTAGTCTTTTGCCTGTGATTGCGTGGTTCAAATTTTCAAAACCTGATACAAGAACACAAAGACTTAAACGCTATCAACACATTAATCTTGCGCGTGCCGGAATCGGATGTGGTTTAGCGCTGTTTACAGCAATGAGTATTCAACAATATTGTATGCAGTTTGTAACAGCCGGAAAATCAGGTTTTATAACTGCTTTGTATATAATTTTCGTACCGGTAATTTCTATTCTTCTTGGGGAAAAGCTTAGAAAGAAAATTATTTTGAGTGTCGCTTTAGCCGTAATTGGCTTATATTTGCTCTGTTACAAAGCCGGAAGCGGATTTAATATATATGATTTTTTACTTCTGGTTGGTGCGTTTTTCTATGGTGTTCATATTATGGTTGTAAACTATTATTCAGAGCGTGTACATCCGGCAAAAGCCTGTTGTTTGCAATTTTTCGTAGTTGGAATTTTGTCATCGCTTCTTATGTGGGCATTTGAAAATCCGACAGTTCCTGCAATTTTAAATGCAAAAGTATCTTTATTATTTACAGGCGTTTTGACTTGCGGAGTTGCGTACACATTCCAAATTTATGGTCAAAAATACACTTTGCCTGTTGTTGCATCATTAATTCTTTGTTTAGAATCTGTTTTCGCTGTTCTTGGCGGTACATTTATTTTAGGCGAAATTATGACGCATAAAGAGGCTTTGGGCTGTGTGTTTATGATTGTTGCGGTTATAATTTCAAATCTAAATTTTGATAAATGCAAGGATTAGTTTATGGAAAATCTTGATGAAAAGTATATGAGGATGTGTTTTTCGCTGGCAAAAAAAGGTAAAGGCAAGGTTTTACCTAATCCTATGGTTGGTTGTGTCGTTCTAGATAAAGATGGAAAATTGATTTCAAAAGGCTATCATAAAAAGTATGGCAAAAATCATGCCGAGCGCGATGCTTTGTTAAAATTGAATAACAATGAAGCAGAAGGCGGTACCCTGTATGTAAATCTTGAACCTTGTTCACATTTTGGCAAGACTCCGCCTTGTGTGGATTTGGTAATAGAGCGTAAGCTAAAACGCGTCGTTATTGGAATGAAGGATGTTAATCCGAAAGTCGACGGAATTTCCAAATTGAAATCTGCGGGGATAAAAGTAGATTTTATTCTTGAAGACGAAGCTAAATTTCTAAACCGAGTTTTTATAAAAAATATGACTCAGAAATTGCCTTTTGTAGTTTTGAAAACTGCAACAACAATGGATGGCAAAATCGCGACTTTTAATGGCGATTCTAAATGGATTACAGGTGAAACTGCAAGAAAAGAAGTTTATAAAATGCGCCAAGAATTTGATTGTATTATGACGAGCTCAAATACAGTTACTGCAGATAATCCGAAAATGGAACATAAATTTAAATGTATATTAGACAAGGATTCGAGAATTAATAAAAATGCGCAAATTTTTAATCAAGGTGAAATTTATGTAGCATCAAAAAATAATACTCCGCTAAAAAACGGACAATTGGATGTGAAATCTGTTCTTGCGGAATTATATAAAAAAGGTATTTATACTGTATTTGTAGAATGCGGTGGAACTTTGGCCGGCGCAATGTTAAATGATGGCTTGGTGGATGAAATCTATCAATTTATCGCACCTAAAATCTTGAATGACAATTCCGGCAAGAGTTGCTTTAATGGTGCTAAAATCGATAAAATTGCACAAGCAAAAAATCTTTCTATTTATGATGTTGAAAATTTCGGTGCAGATGTTTTGCTCAAAAGTCGAGTGCTTTAATATTTTGTAGATAGAGGGGAGTAACTTAATATAATTAATGTATACTAACTTTTTTAACATTGTGATAGAATACATTTATGAAGCAGTTTAAAAAGCGAACAATAGCACTCGTGCTAGCTTCAGTAGTTACGGTAGTTGGAGCTTTTGGCGCAGATAATTATAGAAACAGTCTTATGTCGCTCAAATTTGAAAGCGGTTCTAATGGGGCTGTGAGTATGACTGTGCTTACAAAACGCAACTACGAACAGTCAATTACTCCTGTAAAAAAAGATGCAACTACTTATGTCATAATGCTTCCTGAAACCAACAGCCAAATGCCTTCAACGCCTGAATTAGCAGGTGATGTTGAAAGTGTAAATGTGCGCACAATGCCATACACTTCCGGTAGTAAAGGCTATACGAAAATCACAATAAAAACTGCTCCAAACGCAATGTTGACTGCTTCTAAGGCGCTTTATATTCCTGAAAAAAAATCGGAAGATGAGTCGCCGACTTCACAACCAATTCAACCAATTCCGCCGAGAGAAGATTACCAATCAACTTCACCTGTAATTCCTAGTCGAGATGAAGTTCAAACTAGAAATCCTGCTCCAATCCGTTCTGCAAGTGGAGTAAATCAAACTTCTCCTGTTGATATTAAACAGAGCGTTCAACAGTTTGAAACTACGCCGGCACGCGAAGAATCTTTTGCTAATAATGCTCAAAAGAAAATGCCGGAACCTGTTCAAGACAATTCAAACAGTTTTGAAGTGATGTTGTTGATAATGGGAGTGCTTTTTGTAATCGTAACGTCTGTATTTATTTATCTTAAAGGTAAAGATAAAATGGCAGAGGTTATCGGCGAGCAAGTGGATTTTTCTGACGATGAATCTAAAAAGAGTAAGAAAAAAGAGCCGGAAAAGAAAAAAATAAGAAGTACGATTCATAAACTTGATAAAATGTATTCAAAACCAACAAAAATGCCGGTTGAATCTTTGCAATTTACATCACCTGATCCAGTTCCACAAACTTCTATTCAACCAGAAATTGAACCACAGCCTGTAGATGATAGTTTGGTTGTTGATTTAGATGAATTGTTTCAAGAAAAAACAAAGACTGCTGAACCTCAAGAAAAGGAAACAGAGGAAGATAATAACGCTTTGGAAGATTTTTTGAATGGTTTTTCATTTATGGATGAAGCAGAAGATGTTCAAAAAGATGAAGACAAGGCTTTTAATGAGGAACTTTATAATAAATTTATTAATGACGAAAATTTAAAGTTTTCAAAAAGTGATGTTGAAAAGATTGAGAAGCTTTTAAGCATTGAAATTAGCGATGATACAATGAAGAATATTTCTCAATTTGCTGTTACTAATCCTATAGAAAATCGTCCGACAAGCAGAGAACGCTTGGAAAATTTTGTAACTTCTTATACAGTAAACCAAGATATTACATTTTCAAAAGATGACGTTAATGCTCTGTATAAATTAATGAATGTTGAATTAGACAATGATTTTATTACTGATTTAAGAACAAATCCAAATCGTATTCAAGAAATGCGTGAAGAAATAAAAAAACAAAAAGCGAAACCTCATAAGGCTTCTGAGCTTTTGACGCTTAATGTAAGAGATATGTTGCCGGATTTGTCAGAAGCATTAAAAAGACAGGGTAATAAAGATATTGAATCGGAAGTAAAGCCGCAAGTTGTTTATTATAGTGAGGGTTATGACGTAAGTACATTGTCTCTTAAAGATGAATTACCCGATTTATCGGTAGAAATCAATAATGATGCTGCTTATGAATCAAGGCCTTCTGATGAAGTTGAATTGGCAGATTCAAGCTATGAAGTTGCGAAAATGTCTGTAGGTGATGAAATTCCGGATTTAGATGACGTATTTAATCATCCTGAAAAGTACGAAAAACAGGAAGACGTAGTAGAAGTAGACGAAGAAGCGCTTTTGCGAAACATTACAAATGTAAGTTTTAAACCATTTTATGATGGAAATGAAGAAGAGGAAATAGAAAACGATTTTGATAACGAGAATACGCCGACTGTTTCAGATATGCAGGATGAATTTAGTCAATTTGGTGATAATTTTGAAATTGTTAATGATAGCGAATTAGAATTAGAACAGGCTAATGTTACTCAAACAGACGATTTTGAGACTTTGTTTGATGATAAATATGTAGATTTTGATAAAAAAATCGAAGATGTTCAAGAATTGCGTGAAGAGGTAAAAGTTCCGGAAGTTGAGCAGGTTAAAGATACTTTGTTGCCAAAATTGGAAAAGAAAGTTACTAAAATTTCTAAAAATCGTTCAGATGAAGCGAATGAACTTATTAGGAGAATAGAAGAAAAAGAAGCTGAAAAAAAACTTGCTAAACAAAAATCTGAAGTTGAAAAAGTTGAACCAAAAACAGAAATTAAGCAGGATGATATTAATGTTTGTGAAATAAAGAATCTTATTATTGATAATGAAATTTTTGAAATTGTATCAAAAGCTGATTTTTCTGACAAACTTGGTTGTTATTTGGTTAAAAATAGTAGCGGATATCAGGTAATTGGTTTTGTTGGTGAAAAATTACTGAAAATCAAACATTATGAACATTTAAAAGGTGAAAAAATGCAGGCTAGAGTTAGTGAAAAATTACCTAATGATGTGCTTAGATATATCATAAGACTTGGTTCTCATAAATTTATTTTAAATGTGAGTGCTGATAATATGGAGTATGTAATGGATTTATGCTAAAACGCTTTTTAATCCTGCTTTTATTACCATTTTTACTTTGTGCATGCACTAAATCTACGAAAGAAGAAATTACTTTTTCTTCTTGGGGTTCGGTTACAGAGGTTGGAATTCTTGATAAAATTATCAAAAATTATGAGAATGAAAACCCGAATGTGAAAATCAATTTTATGCATGTTCCACAAAATTATTTTCAGAAAATTCATCTTTTGTTTGCTTCAAATCAAGCGCCTGATGTTCTTTTTATTAATAATCTTTATTTGCCGATTTATTCAAATAAATTAGAATCTTTGGACGATTTGGTTGATAAATCTGAGTTTTATTCAAAAAGCTTAGAAGCCATGAGCGTTGATGGACAGCTTTATGCAATTCCACGTGATGTGTCGACTTTAGTTTTTTATAGAAACAAAAATTTAGTTAAGCAAACTCCGAAAAATTTGAATGAATTAATTCCTGCAATTGAGGACGTTAAGCCATTTGGTATAAGTTATGAGCGTGATATTTATTTTATGCTGCCTTATGTTTTGACTTTTGGAGAAAATATAGATGCGCCTGTTAAGTCTTTGAAATTTTATAAAAACTTGGAAGGTAAATATGCACCAACTCCAACTGATATCGGAAGTTTGACTTCGGCGCAAATGTTTTTGCAAGGC
>CAKVJE010000040.1 GCA_934754735.1 uncultured Candidatus Melainabacteria bacterium | reverse complement strand
CCCGTATGGCGTATATATTTGTGTAAATCTTACACAAAGTTTGCCGTTCATGCTTCCTCTTTTAGCTTTGGAAGCTTCAATTACAGTACCGTAAATTGTGCTTCCTACAGGAGCAATAAGTTTGTTGTTATAATAATAATCTGAACCAAGTAACATACTTACACTTTGCCCAACTGTTGTGTTAGCAGATGATAAAGGTGATGTTAAAGTTGCAGGAACACAAGCACCTGCCGGCACCATTACAACATTACCTTTTAACGGTTGTTTTGCAGAATATTGCATTGGTTGTTGATAATATTGTCCGCGTGGTTGTGGTTGGGGTTGTTGATAATTAAAATTAGACGCCGCAAAAGCTGTATTAAAAGAACATAATGACATTAACATCAAAGATGAAACAATTTTTTTATTCATAATTACAATCCCTCCCTTATAATATTTTATTATTAATTGAGATTTTGTCAATTGTAAATGACCATAGCTCAATAAAATAATACAGAACTTTTAATTATCTGTTTTTCATTGTATTATAATCACATGAAAATAGCGTTTTTACCAATAGACAATCGTCCGGTTTGTTACAATTTAGCAAGCGATATTGCAGAAATTGATAGAGATATTGAGTTTTTTTTACCACCTCGAGAGTTTTTAGGTGATTTAAACAAAGTTGCCAATATTGAAGGTTTACTAAAATGGTTAGAAAACTTACCGCAAGTTGATAGCATGATTTTATCATTAGATACGCTAGTTTACGGAGGCTTAATTCCTTCTAGGCGTTCAAAAGATACGTTTGAAGAACTTTGCGCAAGACTTGATAGGATAAAACCTTTATTGAAAAATAAAAAAGTTTACGCTTTTTCAAGCATAATGCGAATTTCTAACAATAATTATAATGAAGAAGAAAAAGAATATTGGGCAGAATATGGTAAAAAGATTTTTGAATTTTCTTTTTCAGATGGAAAAAATAAATGTGATATTCCGAATGAAATAATTACAGATTATTTAGCAACAAGAAAACGAAATTTTGAAATAAACAAAATTTATCTTACTTGGCAAAAAGAAGGTTTGTTCGATACATTAATTTTTTCAAAAGATGATTGTGCAGAAAAAGGTTTTAACGTTGATGAAGCTCGTGAGTTAGAAAGATTAGGCGGTAAAACTAAAACCGGAGCTGATGAAATTCCTTTAACGTTATTAGCTCGTTCTATAAAAAAAGATATCAAAATTTATCCGCAGTTTCTTGAACCTGATTATAAAAATTGTATTTCCAATTACGAAGATGTCTCTATTGAAAAATCTGTTTTGGGGCAATTAGAATTAGGAGGATTTAAAGTTAGTTCTAAAGAAGACGCCGACATAATTTTAATTGTGAATAACTTTATAGAAAAACAGGGGGAATTAGTTATGGGTTGGGATACAAAATCTTTTGATGGAGATTTTGTTCCTCCGAATAAACCTTATGCAGTAGCGGATGTAAGATTTGCAAACGGTGGAGATAACGCGTTTGTTACTCAGCTTTTAAATAAATTAGATTTAACAAATTTTTATGGTTATGCAGGTTGGAATACAAGTGCCAATACTTTAGGCAGTTTGTTGTGTGCTGTTAAAATAAAATGGCAAGCTAAAAAATATGATGAAAAGGCGTTTAAGAAATTGCAAACAATTAGATTTTTGGACGATTGGGCGTATCAGGCTAATGTTCGTAGAAATATTGAAATGCCTTGTAATATAGAAAAACAAATGTTTCCTTTTTATAAAAACATAGCCATTTCTTTAAAAGAAGAAATGACTAATGTTTGTTATTCTTATCCGTGGAATAGAAAATTTGAAATCGAAATTAAAAATGTTTAATTCCCTGTCTTTCTTGTTTCACTTTCGAAATAACTTTTATAAAGAATTTGCGTTCTTCATCACTCAGAGAACTATTTTTTACATTACCTAAAAATTCTCTTAAAATAACGTTAGTTATTGTATACAATTTTGCTTCTTTTAATTCTTCAGAAGAATTTGAACCAAGAAGAATGCTTCTTGCAGCTTTATACGCTCCTACAGTTTTTAAAAGTGTACTCTTGAATATTTTTCTAGCTGCTTTATCTTTATTAATTTCATCATGTATAGTTTTCATTATTAAATTGATAACTGATTCACTTTGAATTCTTGCATCCATTTCTGCTTGTTTTTTTTCGTCAAAATGACTAATCCAATCACTAATATTTATTGATATTTTATTAATATCAGAAGATTGTAATGGTTTACTATATTGGTCGTAAAGAGCATCTATTTTTTTTGCATCATTTGAATCACAAACAATTTTTTCTGCTTTTTTTGTAAAAGAACTATCTACATTAAAGAATATGCCATTAAACACGTCAAATGGAGACATATATTTTCCCGCTAAAAGTTCACAAGAAGAAAAGTTTGCAACAAATGTCTCTTGTTTGTATTTTGTATAAAAATCAATTTTAATCGTATCTAAGATTTCTTGCATTCTATCAAAAGGTAATATCTGTCCCTCTTTAAGCTTTTCTCTATATGGATTTACCGCAATACTCAATTTAAAAAATTCATCACACAACGGATGATTTAAAGTATACTTATAAATTAAGCTTTTATAACGAATTGGCAAACCCTCATTTGTTTTATTGATATATTCTTGCAAAGCTTCATCCAATTTTCCGACTATTTTGTATTTATCACCATTTTTACCTTCTAACGTATATATATTAGCACCGTCGTAATTATTAACCACAGAATCTAAAGTTTCAGCTACTTTTTGAGAATTAAGTTGTGCTGTTTCTTCTGCCGCAGCGGTTTCTTTTATTTCACCATATCTACTTAGAAAATGTTTTTCCCATTCTTCTTGTTGTCTATCGTGTTCTTGATATCTGGCAGTTCTATTTGGCACAATTGTTTGAGTATAATCCAATAATCGTTTAAATTCTTCTGATACAAAATCGATAGGTTTTTGATTTTCGCTTTTTTTAGTTATTGCTTCATATTCGTTGTTAATACCAATATTTCCACCGGCGCCGTAAGCTTCTTCAAACAATTCTATTGTATCGGTAATTGCTGTCGAATAATGTTCCAAAAGTTCCGGATTTGCTTTCCAGAATCTTGAGAACATAAATTCACCATTAGTATTTTTTGCTTTATCAGCTTCTGCAAACGCTTTTTCTTCTTCAGAAAGATGAATTCTGTCTGCGGCTACCGTCATAATTGGGCTCAAATATTTCACAATAAATGAAGCTTCAGGATCATTTTTTGTAAATCTTTTTCTAACGGCTTTTTCAATTGCACCTTTATCCGCTTTACCTGCTTTAATATCTTCTTTTAAATCTTTTTTTCTATAAGTTTTTAAATTGAATTTTCTTTTTGCGGGAGCTTTTTCGGTTTCATTTTTTGAGTTTGGAACAAATCTTGATGTAGTTGAATGTCCAGTGTTAATTTTACTTACTTCTTTAGAAGTTTTTGGAAGATTTGCAATAAAAAATTCTCTATATTCATCTCTTGTTGCAATGAAAGAATTCCAAAAATCTTGTTTAGGATATCTGATTCCGTAAGCAGATGTTGTACCGTAGTTAATAGGTTGTGTAATTACACCTCTATAAGCTTCATTCAAATCTTTTTCATAAAAATCTTTATTAATTTCACGAATTGTTTTACCTTCCATATAAATTTTCTTTAAAAGGTAAACTCCTAAATCATCTGAATTATCATTAAATAATGGAGCTTTTTCGATTTCACGTGCCAATTTTATATCAGACAAAATTCCGGTTCTGCCCTTCAAGCTTGCTTCATGAAGATTTGCAAACAATTCTTCATCAGGATAAAGTTCTTTTACATCTACAACATTATCTGCCATCGGAATAAATTTAAAAACTTCTCCCATAACTTGTTCAGGTGGAATATGTTTTCTGTTTTCATAATCTACAGCCAAATATTTTTTCATTTCGTTTGGCATATATTTAACGTTGTATTCTTGAGCGTAAAAGTTTTCTGGCGTTCTGCCACGAAAATTAACGTTAAAATCTTGATAAGAATTCATGATAGGGGTTGTATAACCTTGACTAATATTCTTATTTTCATCATTCTGAGTCTTTAAATTTCTTGTCATCTCATAATTTGAGATAACGCTATTAATCTTTGCTATTCTCACGATACATATTCCTTTATTGTTGTTGGTATATACTTGCTAGTGCACTTTGATGATATAACGAGCATGGGTTTAAGTCAAGTAAATAGAAGTTTTGTAATGAGTTGTAAATTCTTGTTTTGGATAATATTTTTTGTGTTAGAATTTGAATATGAACAGACCAGAATTATTGATGCCGGCAGGCAATGTTGAAAAATTAAAATATGCGATTAAATATGGCGCGGATGCTGTATATTTAGGTGTGGTGGATTTTAGCCTTAGAGCAATGAGAAAAGGTGAATTAATCACTTTAGAAAATCTTAAAACTGCAATTTCGACAGCTCAACAAATGGGTGCAAAAGCTTATTTAACGCTGAATATCTTTGGATTTAATAGTGATATTAAAGCACTTGAAAAAGCTATGGATGTAATTGCAGACTCAAATCCGAACGCTTTGATTATAAGTGATGTCGGAATTATGAGATTAGCAAAAAAATATATGCCAAACACAGATATTCACGTAAGCACACAGGCTAATATTCTTAACTACGAGGCAGTACGTTTCTGGCAAGATATGGGGGCAACTCGTGCGATTTTAGCAAGAGAATTGCCAATAAAAGATGTTGCAGAAATCAAGCAAAAAGTTCCTGAAATGGAGTTGGAATGCTTTATCCATGGTGCACAATGCGTGTCATTTTCGGGTAGATGTTTGTTGAGCGATTATATGACAAACGGCGAAAGAAAAGCAAATTCAGGCAACTGTTCTCAACCTTGCAGATGGAGTTACAAACTCGTTGAAGAGACTCGTCCGGGGCAGTATTATGAAATAGAAGAAAATGAAAAAGGTACGCACATCTTGAGTACAAAAGATTTATGCCTTGTAAAACATTTGAAAGAAATGATAGATGCAGGCATTGACTCTTTTAAGGTAGAAGGTAGAACTAAAAGTTTATATTACGTTTCTGCAGTTGCGAAAGCTTATAGAGAAGCAATTGATACCGTTTTAGCAAATCCAAATGCAGATATGCAACCTTATTACGATGAACTTTTAAAAGTTGGTAACAGAGGCTATACAACAGGATTTTATCTTGGTGAAGGCTACCCGAAAGACGGCTATAGCTACGATATTTCAAAAGGTCTTGCCGGTGCAGATTTCTTGTGCGAATTCTGGGGCAAAGAAGGCGATTATTACAAGATTAAGACAAAAAATAAGTTCAACAAAAACGAAGATATAGAAATAATTTCACCCAAAGAAAAATTTGTAACGCAAGTTACTGAAATTAAAAATTCAAAAGGCGAAGAATTAGAACTTGCCAATACTAATGATGAATTGTTGGTAAAATTAACAAAGGCACCTGAAGATGCGACTTTTGCGTTGGCAAGGACTGTTGGAATTAAAAGAGTGTAATAATAACAAAAAAAAGGAGCGTATAACGCTCCTTTTTAGCCGAATAGAAGAGAAAGGAATAATTCCTTTTATTCAGCTAAATAGTAGATTCTACTTTCCTTTAGTCTCCGTTGTTGACTTAGGATTACAAGCAGAACCAGATGTGAAAGTTTTTGCATTTGTAGACCAATCATCATTATAGATTTTCCACAAACAAGCATCATCGTCCCTTGGCACAACATAACCGAGTTCTGTTACTGTAAAATTAAAGTTTTTTTGAACTGATTTAGGTAATCCGTTGGCTTTAGGATCAAAGTTTATATTGAAGACAGGTAAACCGACTTTATCTGAATCAACAACTCCTTTATGAGTTGTATACTCGTCATCTTTTACCATGTTTACTACAATTGTAGTGTTATCTTTTAATATACCAATTAAACCTTCTTGTGTTTTTTTATCAGGAGTTTTTTCTAATTCTTTTGTTTCAATTGTATAGTACGTCGGATAGTTTGTTAGATCAGTAACACCCAGCATCTTTTGAGCCAGTTGTTTATCCTGTGTACCATCTAAAGATTTAAATAAAAATGATTCATTAATAAAACTCATTGCATCTTCATTGGTTTTAAAAGAGTCATTTTGGACAACATAAGCTCGTGTAGCATCTTCTGTTGTAGAAGCAAATTTTCCCAGCTTTACACCCACAGTTTTGTATTGATAACTGGAAATAATACCCGGCATTACTATTGCAGCAATTATTCCGATAATACTTAACGTAATAAGTACTTCTGCCAGTGTGAAACCAGATTTTAATTTTTTCATTAGCGTCCCTTTCTTAACTAAAACTTGTCGTAACATGTTAAATATTAACTTATTTTATAATGTATGTCAACAAGTTTTAGAATCTTTTTTAATGTATCTCGTTTATTTTTTAGTATTTTTATAATGAGCTACATTCTGGAAACTAACTAAAAGAAAGTTTATTCTATTGCTGGAGGTTGGATATGAATTCGTTAAAGTCTAAATTTGGCAAGAGATTGAGAGAATTAAGGCGTAGTGCAAAACTAACGCAAGAACAGCTTGCTGAAATTGTAAATATTGAACCTCCAAATATTTCTAAAATTGAATGTGGAATGCATTTTCCTCAGCCGGATAAAATTGAAAAAATAGCCTCTGCACTTAACGTTGAAGTTAAAGAATTATTTGACTTTGAGCATTTTCAAAAGAAACAGGATTTAATAAAAGTTATAAATATTGCACTTGAAGGATTTGAACTTAAAACAGTAGAATTAGTTTATAAATTTGTTTCAAACATTAAACTTTATAAGTAAAAATTTGAGAAAACTTATTTTTAATGTTAAAATTATGGAGCAGAAAATAAGGAGAATTTTATGAAAATTAGAGCAAGTCATATTTTAGTAGATACAAAAGAACAAGCTGAAAACCTTTTGCTTGATATTGAAAATGGTGTAGCGTTTGAAGATTTAGCAAAACAATATTCAAAATGCCCATCAGGTCGTGATGGCGGTGATTTAAGATGGTTTGGTAAAGGCATGATGGTTAAACCATTTGAAGATACTGCTTTTGCTCTTAAGAAAGGTGAAATTTCTAAGCCTGTTGAAACTCAGTTTGGTTGGCATTTGATTAAACTTACGGATGTTGATGAATAAAAAATTTTGACAAGAAATTTTAAATTGTAAAATGGGGTAGACTTTAGTCTACCTTATTTTAAAGTTAATAAAACAGAAAATGAGGCAAACATGGCAAACAAACTCCTAAACGATTTAAATCTGGATTATCTTCTCGTATGCTGTACAAACGAATTTCTTGTTGAATATCCTGCGCTTAGTGAAAACGCAAGATACACATTAACAGGTTTTTCCGGCTCGACCGGTGATGCACTTATTACAAAAGATAATATCTATCTTTTTGTCGATGGCAGATATCATACACAAGCCGACAATGAAGTAAAAGACGGTGTTACGGTTGTAAAACTTAAACTGGGGCAAAAACAGGATGATGAAATCAGAAAACTTATTGAACCGCAAAAAACTTTAGGAATTGTCGCCAAAAAAGTTTCTCAAGCCCGTTTAGAAACATTTAAAAATTATAAAATCAAATTACTTGACAAAGATCCTATTAATGACTTTACAGAGCCTCATAATAACGAATTCGTCCAAGCGATACCGCCCAAAAAATTTAAGCCTGAAAAGCCGACTTTTATAACAAACTTAGAAGAGGTTTCTTATCTAACCGGCAAACGCGATTTCTCAAAAGATTGTTCGTCTAAAATTTGGGCAAAGCTTTATATTGATAAAGAACAACAAGTTCTCTTAACAGATAATTGCGATAAATTTTTGCAAAATTTTGAAGGAGAATTAGTAGTTGATAAAAGTTCTATTAACGCTTTTGATTACGCATTAATCAAAAATCCGATTCACAAGATTTCTGAAATTAAATTAATGAAATCAGTAAAAACAAAAGAAGAATTAGAAGCTTATAAAAAAGCATTTGAGCGTACAGACAAAGCAGTTATGGCAATAAGAGATTATATAGAATCTAATGATAATCTATCTGAATTTGATATCGCAAAACAATTGCGAGAAGAATTTATAAAATACGGCGCAAAATCTTTGAGTTTTAATTCGATTGTTGCAATTAATCAAAATTCTGCTCTTGCACATTATGCAAAAAACGCTAAAGATGTAATTTTAGAAGACGGTTCATTAGTTTTAATTGATTGTGGTGCATATTACGAAAGTGGATTAGCAACAGATATTACAAGAGTTTTTGTAAAAGGACAGTCGAATGAATTACAAAGAGAGGTTTACACGACTGTATTGAAGGCATTTTTGAATGCATTTAAGTATACAAATGAACCCCACACCCGCATTCGTAAAGTTCAGCAAAGCTTCACTAACGACGGCTCCCTCAAGGAGCGAGGGATACCGACCGGTTTTGAAATAGATACGTTGGCGCATTCTATTTTAGATAATAAAATCAAAGGTTTTACTTTCGGTCATGGTCTTGGACATGGAATTGGTATCAATGTTCACGAAGCTCCGCCAAATCTTTCTCAAAATGAGATTGCAAAAACTGAAATTGTTGACGGAATGACTTTTACAATTGAGCCGGGGCTATATAATCCAGAACATTTTGGGGTAAGATTAGAAAATTCTTGCTACATGGAGTGTGGAAAAATTCATTCTTTTGTTAAAATGGGTTATGAAGGCAAATTAATAAACTATGATTTGCTTAATGAACAAGAAAAAGAATGGTTAAAGGATTTTAAAATCTTATGAAAATAACGAGCGTAAATAACGAATTAGTTAAAGAAACCGCAAAACTTCTACAGAGAAAATACCGCAAAGAAAACTTTTTGCTTGAAGGTATCAAATGCATCGAAGAAGCAATTGAGTATGGTTTAGAAATAGAACATTTATTTGTTTTGGAAGGCTCAGCTGAATTTTCAGATTTTGAAAATCGAATCGAAACAACAGAAGCAATTTTATCAAAAATTTCTTCAACTGATTCTGCTCCAAAAGCCGTTGCTGTAGCCAAAAAGCCTGCAAAAAAATGGTCAGACAATTATAAAAAAGTCGTTTTGTTAGAAGATATTAAAGATGCAGGAAACTTAGGCACAATATTGCGTACAGCTTGCGCATTTAATATTGACGCGATTGTACTTTATGGCGATACAGTTGATTTATATAATCCAAAATGCGTTCGCTCATCCGTTGGAAATCTTTGGAAAATTCCTGTTTTTGAAATGAATGATTTAAGCATTTTTAATGATTATGAACGCGTTGCGACTTTGCCAAAATCTGATAATACTATTTGGCTAAAAGATTATATTCCGCAAGAAAAAGTTTTAGTAATGTTTGGAACTGAATCTTCCGGCTTAAGCCAAAAGCTAAAAGATTTTGCAACAAAAAACATAACAATAGAAATGTCCGACAAAGTCGAATCTTTGAATTTAAGTATTTCAGCCGGTGTAATACTCTATAAAATTTTTATGCTATAATCAATAAGCCAGACAAAATATTTTTGTAAAAGAATGTAAACATTTTACACAAAACGAGCAAAATTATTATTCACGCGTTATAAATAAATAGCATACATGTATGAAGGAGATTAGCCGAATGATAAAACCGCTTGGTGCAAGCGTACAAACTTTTAAAGTCGACACGAGAACAAAAGATTCAAAGACAGGCGAATACAAAGACCCTCTAATGCAATGGCCTCTTCGCGGAGCCGCATTTACAAACGAAGTCGGAGAAGCTTTAAGACCTGTAATTGGTGGTTACGCTACATTAAGTTGGGCACCGGCTCTCTTATATATTGGCGCAGACGTTTATGATAAATATAAAAACGACCAAACTGAATACAGTCCCGACTCAAGACGTTGTTTAAAACAAGCTATTTTCCAAGGAATGGCAAGTGTATTTCTACCTTTAATAGCAGTTAAAGCTGGTCAGAATTCTCTTGCACAAGCTGGTAAATTTACTGAAGATAAAATCAGTATTAACTCAAAAGAACATATTGCAAAAATTGCAGAACAATTTATTGCAAATGGTAAAATGCATGTTTTTGATGGAAAAGATGAAGAATGTGTAAAAGAATTTTCAGATATCGTTACAAACTCTTTAGATTTTAAAAACCAAAAAACTTCATTAAAAAATATATTTAAGATTTTTAGATTTGACAAAAAAGAAAAAGTTAAAGAATATTCAGAAAAAACAATCAAAGATTTAATCGATTTGAGAAAAAAATTACTTAACCCAACAGATAGCTTTAAAAAAGACAAGTGGTTTAAAGCATACGAAGCCGATTTGAATGCAGGTCAATCTTCTAATGTTGCCATAAAAAGTGTTCTAACTCAATTCCAGCAAAATAAAATGTTTAAAGGTAAATTCATAAAAACATTGGGTGGATTTGTGGCTCTAGGCATTGCTATCAAACCTATTGACCACTTTGTAGAAGAAGTTCTTATAGGCAAATATGTAGGGCCAGAAATCGATAAATTTAATCGAAATAAATAATTCTTTAGAGTTACTACTTTAGCAGATTAAGAAAAAGCAACACAAATGCTAAAATGTACATGTAAGTCGAAGGCAGCTAGTGAATTGTCGGATTTCGACTAAAAAAATGATTAGGCATTGTGTGTGTGTTCGGCTTACTTCTTTAGTATCCAAATCTTTTCTTCATAATATTAGCCTTGCTCCTTTTGTCTCTCTTCCGAAAGGGGCTTTCTGTTACTAATTATTTATTAAATTTCTTCTTTATTTGAACTGTTTAAGGAGTTCAATCTTCTTGCAGGATCTGTAATATGTGTAATTCTTAAGCCAAAATTATCTTCAATAACTACAACTTCACCATAAGCTATCAATTTCCCGTTTGCGTACAATTCAACAGGCTCACCGGCAGCTTTGTTCAAAGTTACGATAGAACCTTTTGTAAGTTCCAAAACTTTTTTTATTGGCAATTCTGTTTTACCAAGTTCAACTGTCAATTGCAACTTAACATCTAACAGAATATTAAGGTTTTGATTTGCAGGACCTTGAACTTGATCCAAGTCTTCGAAAGATGCAAACTGAACAGGTTGAACAGTTACAGTCTTATCTTCTTCTGATTTTTCATCAGTAGCTTCTTCTGCATTAAAACTTGTATCTTCCGGTATTGAAGATGTTAAATCTTCCATTTCTTCATTGTTAACATCTTTATCGTCATCTAGCATTTACAAAACCTCTCTAAAAATAATTTCTTAGTAATTCGTGCATTTCATCATACACATCTGTTATTTTAACACAAATCGTATCTTTCATTGTTCCGGGACGTGCAAAAAATTTCTTTTCTCCATTGACTTTTACAATCAAATCGTCTGAAACTTTGTTATCAAGCTTGATAATATCACCTTCTGAAAGTTGTAGAAAATCATCAAGCGTAATACTACATTGACCAAACTGAACTCTAATATCAACGTTTGAAGTGTTGATTTTTGAAATCATCTTCATTCTTTCATCATTTGAAGCTACTAAACCTTTTGTTTGGAAAATGTGTTGTGTGCTTAAATGTCCCAATACAGTTTCTAAAACAGGATATGGGAAACATAAACTGAATAAACCAAAATGTTTGCCTTGAATTTGTACTTCAAATGTCAAAAGCGCAACGATTTCGCCGGCAGTTGCAACCTGAATTGATTGATAATTATCATCAAGACTTATAAATTTACCGGAAACCGGAATAATAGCATTCCAAGAATCCTCTAAAGATTTAATAATAATATTAATTACTTTTTTAGCAAGTGCTTTTTCAATATCTGTAAGTTCTCTTGTCTGTGTATCAATAGAACCTCCGCCACCAAGCATCCTATTTACAATGCAAGATATTACTTCAAAGCTTATACCTAACAAAATTTGTCCGGATAATGGTTCAAATTCAAACACACCAACGCTGATTGGAGAAGGCATAGAGCGTACAAATTCTTCATAAGTAAGTTGATCAACAGAAACTATTTCTATTTCTACGCGCATACGTAAATAACCGCTTAATACAAGCGAAATAGCCTTTGAGAACTCTCTATGAATATCTCTCAAGGCTCTTAAATTATCCTTAGAAAACTTATCAGGTCTGCGGAAGTTATAGAGTTTATAACTTTTATGCTCCGCATCTGAAAAATCTTCATCAAAATCATTTGTTTCTATTAAATCGTTTTTATTACCTTCTGTCATTTTATCCTACTGAATAATAAATTGTCCGAAACTTACTCTAATAACTTCTCTTTCACCGGCTAAGATGGAATTAATGTCATTAGAAATTTGTTCTTTTGCAAGTTCTTTACCTGCAGCTGTTGCCAATTCTGCAGATGTTTTACTTGAAAGATTTGTAATTACGGCATCACGAATTGCAGGCTTGTATTGGTTCATTTCCTTTTGGATTGCTTCCATTGGATCTACAGGTGCAGCTGCTTCGCCGTGTCCACCATGACCACCACTTTTTTCCTCAGTTTCTTGTGGAAAATCCGTATCTTTTTTTGTAACTTCCAATGCTACATTAACTTTCAAATATTTTTTCTGACTTTCATCACATAGATTTAAGATAAAATCACCCAAATCAACAATGATACCTTTTTGAACTTCGTCTTCATCGCCTTCATCAGCGGCTAATTCTTCCTGTGAAGTTGTAATGGAACTAATTTTTTGGCTAATTAGATTCTCCATAATTAAATAGTTCACACCCGCAAACACAATGAACATGATTACAATTGACGCAAGTGTCATTATTAAAAATTTAGTTAAGTCTTTTTGTTGACCGCCTTCAGGTCTTTCGTTTTCAGCCATACTATTCTCCACTTAATATTACATAGCTATATTATAACAGCTACAAAAGAATAATTACTACCATTATATGGAGTATTATTTCTCTGATTTTACTAAATTATAACAGTTTTTAGTTAAATAGTAAAATGGAAGAATTTCTAGAAGCTTTTTTATTTGAGAATGAGGAAGATTTAAAAAATAAAATATTGGGCTTTATTGCTTATTACAACGAGCATAGAGCATATTCTTCGTTAAATAGACTAACACCACTTGAGTTTGCTAAAAAATGTAACTAATTGTTTGACATGTACATGTATTGAAAATCAATAATATATTACAAAAACAAAAATAGTTTCTATCTGATATCTATTACTCAACAGAAGCTAACATTGCATTAACTTCGGCGATTAAATCGTCATTTTTCGTTCTAACAGCATTTACCAAAGCCTTTTTCAACAAAGATTTAGCTTTGTTTGGACTGTTAAAATCAATCATAATTTGCGCTGCTGATTTGTAATTCTGAGCAATTTCTTCTACAGAATTTGATTTTTCGTAATTCTTAACTGCTTCGGCGTAGTATTTTAGCGCCTTATCGTTCTTTTTAAACTGAACACATGCGTCAGCTGTGTTGCTTAAAACATAACCTTTCATTGATGAATCAGTTGTTTGTTCAACTAATTTTCTAGCTACGTCGTAATAATCGAACGCATTTTCGTCATACTTGTCAGTAAAAATATTTGCCATTCTTGTTAGAGAATCTGATTGACCGATTAAGTCGTCAGATTTGCCGGCATAAGAAATTGATGTCAAATAATGGTCTAAAGCAGGGCCAACTTCGTTTACGTCATCATAAATTTGTGCCATTGAAAAATGTGCTCTAGATTTTACATTAACGTCTGTAGTGTACTGCAAAGATTTGTTGTAGCTGTTTAAAGCTTGAACAAAGTGATCGTTATCATCGTAGATTTTCCCGATTTCTAAACAAATTCTTGATTGAGTTTCTGTGTCTTTAAGCTCGCTTGCTCGATTAAAAGCTTCTTTAAAAATTTGCATAGCCTTTTGCGGATTGTTTGAGAAGGCTTGTTTTTTAGCTTCTACAAACAAAGATTTTAGTCTGGTATCTTGTGGAATGATGGTTATATTTGGTTTTTTAGAAATTGTTGCTTTTGCTTGCGTAAACTCTTCTTCTAAGCTTAATTCTTCCGGCTCTATTTCAAGAACTTCATTTTGTGGAGGTTCTTGAATTGGAGCAGCTTGAACAGGTTCAACATTTTGTTGAACAGGCTCTTGTGGAACAGCTTGTTGAGGCTGTTGAACTTCTTGAGCTTTTGGTTTTTCTTGTTGATCCGGAAATTTTACCAAGAAATTCGGATTTACTTCTTCTTCATTGTAGCTGTAATTAATTCTTTGCAAGAACAAAGCATCAAGCCAATTTTGCACAACTTTAGAATCTTTGTTAAGAGTTTCTGAAATGTATTTATCTAATAAAGATGCAGCAATTTTTAAGTTGCTTTGAATCATGTTTACTTGTGGTTGAGACTCTCTTACAAGCTGTTCAACTGTTTGAAGATAGCGATTAACTTGCTCTTCAATTTCAACAGGAGTTGCAATTGCTTTTATTGTGTTTCTGAAATCTTTTAATATTTGTGCAATATTAACTTTGTTGCTTCTTGCTGGTTGTTGCGGACGAGGAGCTTGTTCTTGAACTTGCTGATTCATCGGTTGATAACCTGCTTGAGCAGCCTGATATTGCATAGCATTCATCTGATGAGGTTGATTGTTAATTCTCATCGGAGGTGGTGTTTGAACTTGATAAACTTGACGGTTTGGAGTTCCGCTGTAGGCATTTTGTGCAGGAGAATATATCGCTTGGCGTGGAGCACCTGCTTGTGATTGCATATCTTGAGCTCTTCCGCGCGCAATAACTTGTTGGCGACGTTGCTGTTGCTGGTCTTGAGCATTGCCGTTATGACCGTCTTTATCAGCCCCTTCGTTGCCTGCGTTATAGTTGCCTTCCCTCTGTGGATAAGGGCGTGGGCGAATTGTATTCATTGTATTAAACAATATAAACCGTCCTTCCTTCAATAATATCGGAAATATAAGTTTATTCTTTACCGATTTTATAGAATTTCATACGTTTGGATGATATCTGTTTAATGATGAATTTAAAAAAGTCATCGTTGTTTAATTGATAACATTTTCACTCTTAAAGATTAGACCATCTTTTAAATTTTAATAATTTAGTTGAATACTAATTAACCTATTTATTTATGGTACAATTATGGTTAAAAAAGGAGGGTTTATGAAAAAAATTATCGTATCTATGTTTACTCTAGCATTAATGGTTTCACCGGCATTTGCTGCAAAATGGAATGCGGCAGACAGAGTTTCTACAGTTGGTAAAGCTATCATTACAAAAAATGCTTTACCTGCTAAAACTACATTCAAAGTTGTTAACGGTGCAGCTGACAATTCCGGCACATCATTGACAAACGTTATTCAAATTTCAAGCACAGATTTAACTTATGCAGGAAACGACAGCGAAGTTGCAGCTGTTATTGCGAACGAAATGGGACATATTATTAATGGCACTTATTCTAAAAATCAAATGAGAAATGCCGCAAAAAATGCAATTACAAGCAAATTAAGTTCTGAAAACATAATCACAACAGCTGCAAACAGTGAATTTTTAGCAAATAAAACAAATCTAAGCGACGAAAAAACTGCTGATATTACAGGCGTTGACTTATTAGCAAAAACTAATTACAACCCTCTTGCAATGATTGTTGTTATCACAAAAAGACCGGGTTCTACATTAGAAGCTTTACAAGGCAAACCTTCTAACACAGAAAGAGCTATGAATGTTTATGACTACATGACATACAATTATCCTTCAAGAGTTAAAGCAGGCTACGGTTGTCAAGAATATAGAAGCTTCTTAGCTTATGCAACTCCAATTGTTACAGAAAGAAATTCTAACAAGAAAAAATTAGCAAAATTCAACAAAGAACAAGCTAAAAATAAAGCTCTTAGAGCAAAAGATATTGCTCAATTTAAGACTACCGGCGGAATAAGCGGTTGGGATGCTTCTTACACAATTTTAAAAACACTTTCTGAATCAACAGAAAAATAGTTTGAAATATCTTATTTTATAGAGGGCAAAACGTTATACGTTTTGCCCTCTATTTTTAATTCACAAGCAAGGCGATACATGTTAAAAATTTTTAGATATAATAAAACTGTATAGATAAGCAAAAGAGGGAAAACTATGGATTCGAATAAAATTAAACAAGCTAAAACTAAAATAGTTGCAACACTCGGGCCCGCAACTTCAAATTATGAAATGATTTTAGAACTTGTTAAAGCCGGCGCTACAATGTTTAGATTAAACACTTCTCATGGAAATGAAAAAGGACATGCAC
>CAKVJE010000039.1 GCA_934754735.1 uncultured Candidatus Melainabacteria bacterium | reverse complement strand
CAAAGATTTTTCAAGATTAGCAAGAAGTACAAAAGATTTATTAGAAATCTTAGAAAAATTAGAAAACAAAGGAGTAAAACTTGTGAGTAATAAAGAAAATCTTGATACAAGTACTCCTGCTGGTAAACTCATGGTTACAATGCTTGGTGCTATTTACGAATTTGAACGTGCGAATCTTTTAGAAAGACAAAAAGACGGTATTGCGGTTGCTAAACGTGAGGGCAAATACAAGGGAAGAAAGAAAATTTCTAAACCTGCAAATTGGCAAGAAGTTTATAGCAATTGGTCTTGTCGTAAAATTACAGCAAAAAAGGCTTGTGAATTACTAAAACTAAAAACAAATACTTTTTATAATTTTGTGAAAGAAGAAAGAAAGGATATTGCATAATGGCAAAGAGAAGAAGTAACGGCGAGGGGTGCATTTATAAAGATACAAGAAGTGGAAAATGGAAAGGTAAATTTGAAATTGGGATTGATGTTAAGGGGAACCGAAAGTTTAAATCCTGTACTGGGAATTCTGAAAAAGAAGTTCGCCTGAAATTAAAAGATTTAATGGTAAAACATAGTTCTGGTATTGATATTAGTTCTAAGTGTATAAAAGTTGGCGAATATTTTGAAAAATGGTTTTATAATAGTGCTATTTATGGATTACGAGATTCAACAAGTCAAAGTTATGAAATGATTATTAGAAGACACATAAAGCCGAATATCGGCAATATTGCTTTTGCGAACTTAAATGGCGATGATATTCAAAAGTTTTATAATCATTTATACTCAAATGGCAGATTAACTGGTAAGGGCGGATTATCAAACAAAACTGTAGAAAACATACACCTTGTAATGAGTAGTTGCATAAATTTTGCATTAAAAAGAGGTGAACTTATCCGAAATCCGTTATTAACAGTAAAATTAAGGCGAGAAAACAAAAAAGAAGTAGAAGTTTTTACAAGAGAAGAACAAGAAAAGATTTTAGCGGAATGTCCAAATCATTATTATGGTATGGCGATTAAATTTGATTTTTATACAGGTTTACGAGCAGGTGAATTATTAGGCTTGACGTGGGATTGTGTAGATTTTTGCAAAAACACTATTAGGATAAATAAACAGGTGCAAAGAAATAAAATTTTTAATCAAAAAAGTGATAGCAAGACAATACTTGGTTTTGTATATAATACTAAAACTAAAACATCAAACAGAATTATAAAAGTTATGCGACCATTAATGACAGAATTAAATGAATATAAAAAGGAACAAGATGTTTTGAAGAAAAAATTAGGACAAGACTATTACACAAAATTAAATCTTGTATTTCCACGACAAGACGGATATTTTACGGATTCTGGCACTTTTTTAGATGTATTTAGCAGAATTCAAAACAAACTAGATATACCACATAGAAACGTACACGCCATGAGACATACATTTGCTACAAGAGCATTAGAAAATGGAATGAAACCAATAGTTGTGTCCAGGTTACTCGGACACGCAAGTATTCAAATCACAATGGACATCTACGGGCATGTTATACCTGACTTCGCAGAACAGGAGTTGGAGAAAATGGAGGGGATTTATATTTAATTTAATAGACTTTCCATTATTTCCTTTAAAATATTCCATATAACCATTACACGCTCATTTGATATTTTGAAACTCTTTCTTAATAGATTTGACGGATGTATTATGTTGCGATAATCCTTAATAAAATGACTTAAATTATAAGTCGTATCAGATATCATACCTTCTTGTTTAGCAACTGTTAAAAGCTCATTCAAACTCATATTTTTGATATTTTTGTTTTTATCTTTTATTTTATACTTTTTAATATTTCTGTTTAAGATACAATCCATTAATATAGCCTCAACAATGCTTCCACAAAGAACGATTGCAGATTTGTTCTGATTAGTAGCAATACATATTGCACATTCTTCTATATCTTGTAATAAAAGTTCTTTTAATTCTTCGTCTGAGATTTTGTCTAACAAACATTTTAAGTCATCATTATAACCAATATTATTAAAAAATTCTATTTTCAAATTGTTAGTTAAATTTTTGTATTTCTTATTTTTCTGTTCTTGTAATTGTTTTTTTATTGTTTGAAAATTATTAGAACATATTTCATCATCTGGATTTATTTTACATGCTTTTGCGAAATATTGCATTGCTTTTTCATATTCTTTATTTCCTTTATAAATAACCCCAAGATTATTCATAACAGAAGATGAATCAGGTTGTACTTTAAGCTGTAATTTATATATTTTCTCTGCTTTTTTGGATTGTTTCAATTCTCCATATGAATATGCTATTTCAAATTTACAATTTGACCTATTTATATCATTATTATTCAAATGTTCAGCAATATTACAAATACTTCGATACTTATTTTCAATATTTGATTCATATAAATGTGAAATTACTTGGTCAATAATTTCTTTTATAAATAAATCAGAAAGGACAAAAGTTTGAATATCTTGGCATAATTGATTAGTGATTTGTATTAATTCTATCTCATCAATATGGTCTAAAAGTTCTTCAAAACAGATACAATCTAAAAAAGAACTTTTTGCTTTATACAAATCAATAACTGTTAAATATGCATCAAAATATAAATTTAATTTTATTTGTGATGAGAAAAGATATTTACCAATATACATTTCTGTTGGATAATCTTTAAAAGCTTTTTTTAGAATCGCAACATGTCTTTTTTGTATTTTATTGACATTTTCCCAAAAGTATTCTCTTTGGCAGACATACATTGCATATAAAATTTGCGTTTTTTGTTTACGCTTCTTGTCTTTTGTAAATAAAACATTTAATTTGTTAAAAATAATATTGTAAAGTGTCTCAAAATTAATATAAATTAAACAAAATATATTATCATAATCTTGTAAACCATTAAATGGTATTTTATCAAAATATTCCGTAGCTTTTTCTTTATTATTAGTAATTATATAAATCCAAATTAATCCCATATATGAAGCATAATGTAAATCATTTCTAATATCTTTTTTTATGATTTCAAGCAATTTTTTTTCTGCTTCTGGTAAAACTTCTAGAATTTCACTTTTAATTATTGAAAATGCAGATATTAGGTTAAAAAAGATATTTTCACAATTTTCTAGTTTAAAAGAAGATAAAATGGTTTCTGAATATAAATAACATTCTTCCCACATATTATTATTTATATAAATATCTATGATATCTAAAAATAAATAATAATCTATGATTTTTAGCTCTTCAATTTTTTTGATAATATCAAACTTTTCTTTAACAATATTTGTTTTTTTTAGTAAATATCTATATAAAGTTCCATTTTGAGGGAATTGCTCTAAACCAAGTTTTAAATAATTAATAGAAATATTATTATCTTCTTCTATATCCGCATATTTACAAAAAGCCAACGGCAAAGGATATTTGCTATTTATACATTCCATAAAAGCATCTTTAGCTACAAAATTATTTTTTTCTTTAAATTTATATTCTGTATTTATGCAGCCACGCAAATAAGTAGCATTGCTATATAATTCTGTATTTTTATCTGCATCATTAATTATATTTTTTAGTTGTGAATCAGCTTCTTTGTATTCATCTTTTTCAATTAAAGTTTTAATATCTTCTAGCATTTTAATCCTCATTCGTAATATTATCACAAAGTAAAAGTAAATTTATTAAACAACACATTACACAACACATGAACTTAACGAATTATAATCAACCTAGTGAAACAAAATAAATTTTCATAAAAATTCATGCCAAGTCGTGGTAAATCGTGAAAAGTCGTTTGGGGTTGGGTAACAAGAGACTCTCCTCATAACCCGAAGGTCGTTGGTTCAAATCCAGCTCCCGCAACCATTTATTTTAAAGGGTTTTAGCAACTAGCTAAAACCCTTTTTTAGTGCAAAAATCGGCAAAAGTTGCAAAAAAGTTGCAAATTTTTTTAATTTTATATTTTTATAATTAAAATCTTTCTTTAATAAATTTATGAATTTATGCTAATATATACGTATGGTAGATAGATGCTTAAAAATATTTATAGACGAATCAAGAAAAAATTTAAAGACTATAGAGTTATTAAATTGGGTTGGTAAAATTTATATTGGTAATCGAAAACATATTGATATTATTCAACAAATACCTGAATTAGTTCAATCTACTGGCATTTATTTGTTATTGGGTAATGACATACAAACTAATGAAAGATTTTTATATATTGGAGAAGCTGATGATATTGCTCAAAGAATTAAGCAGCATTCAAATGACAAGAGAAAAGAATGGTTTGAAGAATTTATTGTATTTGTAAGTACAGATAAAAATTTAACAAAAGCTCATGTAAGATACCTTGAAAAAAGTATGTATGAATTATCATTAGAAAATCTTACAACTATTAAATTAAAAAATGGTAACAATCCACCAGGATCAAATTTATCTGAGTATGACATTGCATATATGAAAGAATTTCAAAGTAATATAATATTTATTTTAAATAATTTAAATATTATAGATTTTGTTAAAACCAATACAAGTACATGTGTTAAAAATATAGACAATAATAATTTATTTTATTTAAATTTAACACAAGATAGAATTGATAAAAATGGGAATATAATAAAAGCAAAGTTAAACATAACTGATAATGGTTATATTTTGCTCAAAGGTTCGTATGTTGAATCCATAGAAAGAGCTCCTAGTTTTAAGAAACATATTTACTATAAGTTAAGAAAAAAATTAGAAGAAGATAATTTATTTATTGAATCAGATATAAAGGGTTTGTGGAAAACAAAAGAAGATATCCCTTTTAATTCTTGCTCCGCTGCTGCTGCAGTTGTGAAAAATAGGGCAACTAATGGTAGAACTGAATGGAAGTTGGATTCAGGTGTTACATTGGATGAATATGAGAGAAAATAATTAAATTTATGTTCCAAATTTTTCTATCACTCTTTTAGGTTCAACGGCAGAAGAAACAATGTTATTAAGCAAATTTACGCACTTATCATTCACTTCCGGCAATAAATGGGTATACAAATCTATAGTCATAGTAATTGAAGAATCCCCTAGTTAGTTCAAAAGTTTCTTGATTTCTTCTTGGCTCATATTGTCCATATCTTTTTGTGTCAGTAGCATTTTGCAATCTCCTTACAGCGTCTTTTCCGGCTTCTTTTGCCCGTACTTCGTGCTCTGCGTTTAAATAATTATCATATAATTTTGCATAGTTCAATATTACAAGTTTTTCATACTTAGTACAAACATTAAAATATTTGTTATATTCTGCATTTGTCTTGTCAATACGATTATTAAGGGCAACTGCCAGAATGTTCTTCTTGTTACTACTACTTTGGTTATTTTAAAGTAATTCAAACGGAAGTATTAGGAAAAGAAGGTAGATAAATGGGAACAGTAGAACCAATTAGAAGTATTGAAGATTTAAGAAATGTAGAAAAGATCTTAGCGCAAAATCCTAAGGATTTGTTATTATTCACCCTTGGTACGAATTGTGGACTTAGAGTTTCAGACATTGTAGCTTTAAATGTCGGTGATGTGCAAGGAAAAACACATGTCAGAATAATAGAACAGAAAACAGGCAAACCAAAAACTTTTCCAATTAATGCGAAATTAAAACCAATGTTAGACAAATTTGTTAAAAACAAATCGCCGGAAGAGCCTTTATTTAAAACTCTATTTGACAATCGCCTTGATAGATACGGTGCTTACTACATTATTAAAAATGCTTGTAAAAAAGCCGGAATTCAAGCAAAAATCGGAACACATACAATGCGAAAAACATTTGGTTATCATCATTACAAAAAATTTAAAGATATTGCAATGTTACAAAAACTTTTGAACCACGCAAGTCCACAAATTACATTGAGATATATAGGAATTGACCAAGAAGAAATTGATGAAAGCTATACAAATTTTGTACTTTAAGGAACAATCGTTGACATATTCATACACTTAACTTCCAAGTAGTATTAACTACTACTTGGAAGCATTTTCTAGATTATTTCAATACTTCATAAACTGTATTCATGATATAATGGTCTAAAAGATTTTTGGAGAAAAGAGATGACCATAATATCCGTTGTAATACCGACATATAACGCAGAAAAATATTTAAAAGAAGCATTGGATAGTGTTGTTGCACAAACATTAAAAGACATTGAGATTATTTGTGTAAATGATGGTTCTAAAGATAATTCTTTAGATATCATAAAAGAATACGCTCAAAAAGATAACAGAATCAAAATTATAGATAAGCCTAACTCCGGTTATGGAGCGTCTGTTAATCGTGGTTTTGCAGAAGCGACTGGTGAATTTGTTGCAATATTTGAGCCGGATGATATTTTGGATGTAACTATTTATGAAAAACTTTATAAAGCTGCATGTGATAATAATCTTGATGTTGTAAAATGCAATTTTTATAATTATTGGTCTAAGAAGAACAAAACAAAAAGAAGCAGTTTGGTCGCAAAATGTGCAAGAAAAGCGCCTTTTGAACCTAAAGATAATTTAAAAATGTTTACTTGTCACGCGAGTGTTTGGGCTGCAATTTATAGAAAGAGTTTCTTAGAAAAAAATAACATTAATTTTTTAGAAACTCCCGGCGCATCTTTTCAAGACATGTCTTTTAACTTTAAAGTTATTGCGAAAAGTCCGAAAATTATGTTGCTTAAAGAGCCGCTTTTATATTACAGACAAGACAATCCTATGTCATCTATTAACAATCCGGCAAAGATTTATTGTGTTTGCGATGAATATGATGAACTTACTCGTTTTTTAAATGATAACAATGATTTAAAAGAGTTATTTAATACTCAAAAGCTCGTTAACCAATACCGAGCATATTTATGGAATATAAATCGTTTAGATATAAGCTTGCAAAATGAATTTTTAACAAAATTTTCTGAAACATTTAAACAATTCAATGAACAAGGTGAAATCAAAAAAGATTTCTTTAAATCTATAAATAAAAAAGATTTTGAACTTTTAATAAATTCTCCTGCCGACTTTTTCGAAAAAGTTGTAAAGAAAAACAGATTTTATTGGTTAAAGAGAAAGGTAAAAAATGCTTAAAAAAAGAAACTTGGTTGTCGGCGTCGGATTTTCTGGCGCAACCATTGCGAATTTATTAGCAACTCGCCTAAATGAAGAAGTTACTGTTATTGACAAAAAAGATCATATCGGTGGTAATTCTTATGATTATCGCGATAAAAACGGCATAATGATTCATAAATATGGTTCACATATTTTTCATACAAACAATGAAAAAGTTTGGCAATATTTAAAACAGTTTACAGAATTTACAAATTATATGCATGAAGTTGTCGGGATTATTGATGGCATAGAAGCCCAAATTCCCTTTAACTTTAACACTCTTTATCAAGTTTTTCCGGAAACTTTAGCAAAAAGACTTGAAGAAAAATTGCTTAAAGCTTTTGAATACAATAAAAAAGTTCCGATTTTGGAATTTCAAAAACAAGATGACGAGGATTTGAAGTTTTTAGCAAACTATGTTTATGAAAAGATTTTCTTGAATTACACAACTAAACAATGGGGACTTTCTCCAAAAGATATTGACGGTGCAGTAACAGCGCGTGTTCCTGTATATTTGAGCAAAGATAACAGATATTTTCAAGATAAGTATCAAGGAATTCCAAGAAAAGGCTATACAACAGTAATAGAGAATATGTTAAATCAAGATAATATTAAACTTGAACTTGAAACAGAATTCAATTCTGCAGAAGGCTATGACAGAATTTTTTATACAGGTTCAATAGATGAGTTCTTTAATTACAAATATGGCATGTTGCCTTATAGAAGCGTAAACTTTAAGTTTGAAGAGTATGACAAGGAATTTTATCAATCTCATGCTTGCATAAATTATCCAAATAATTATGATTTTACACGAATACATGAGTACAAACACTATTTGCAAGATAAATCAGCAAAAACGGTAATCGCCAAAGAATATTCAGAAGCCTTTGAACTCGGCGTAAATGAAAGATATTATCCGATTACAAGTGATGCTAATTCTAATTTATATAACAAATATTTGGAAGAAGCTAAAAAGATGAATAATGTACATTTTTTAGGCAGACTTGGTGATTATAAATATTATAATATGGATGGCGCAATAGCCAGAGCTTTAGATTTATTTGACGAACTCTTTGCAAACAACTAAAAAATTTGCTACAATAAAGGCATTATGGCGGATTTAGTAGAAAAATTAAAAGAAATCGGATTCAATACATACGAAGCAAAGGTTTATATTGCGCTTCTAAAAAAATATCCTGCAACGGGTTATGAAGTATCGAAGCTTGCCAATATTCCACAATCAAGAACTTATGATACACTCAAGGTTCTTGAGGAAAAGAATATTGTAGTTTCTGCTAATTCTAAACCACAAACATATACGCCGATTAAGCCTAAACAGCTTACGCAAAGATATCAAAAGAAAATGAATTCAACGATAAATTTTCTTGATAAACATTTGCCAGAAGTAAAAGATGATTATAACGAACCTATTTTAACAATTACAGGAAAACAGAATATTCAAGAAAAGATTATTGAAGTTATACAAAACGCCAAACGTGAAATATATATGGAAGTTTGGTCTCAAGATTTCAAAATTTTTGAGAAAGAACTTTTGAATGCGTATAATAAAAACGTAGAGATTAGAATTGTCGGATATGACAACTTTAATTCCAGATTTGGAATGGTTTTTCAACACGCTTTTGCTCGTGATATCGAATTATCACTGGGTGGAAGAATGGTGATTATTGCTGTTGACGACTCAGAAGGTATTGTCGGCAAGATTTCTTCGCTAAAAAATGATATTTCTGATACTAATATTATTTGGACAAAAAATACCGGCATTGTTTTTGTTATAAAAGAATTTATTGTCCATGATATGTATCTGATTGATGTAGAAGAAAATTTGGTTGAACAGATGAAATATATTTACGGCAAAGGCTTCAAACGGTTAAAAGATAAAGTTTTAGGTGCTAATGCGACTTATATGATTCATTAGTTGTTGGACTGAAAGCCCAATCTACACTCTAGGATTAACGATGTAATTGTAAATTTTTATTAACGCAATGCAAAATTTAATCAATTTTTTAAATTGACAAGTTTTATACTAAATGTAGTATATACGTATGGAGGTAAATATAATGTCAACAACAATTAATCCTGCTCAAGTTGGAACACAAGCACCTGCATTCAAAGGTTTTAAAAATGTATTAAAGGGAAAAACTAAAAACAAAAAAAGCATTGAAGAAATGACTAAACTTGTTGATAAATTGGGAACAGAAGTCCCAAAAGAATTTGAACTGGCAAAACGTTCTAGAGCAGAGCAAATTGAAACATTGATTCGAGATAGTGCATTGAATACTAATTTTAATAATAAAATTGCAGAAATTTTAAGTAAAACAAAATAAAACAACTACGTAAAGATGTATTGTAAATAACATTTACGAACTAAATCGATTTTTTACCAATCACAATTCAAAGCTCGCTTTCTTGCCCAATCAAAAACAGAATCTTTTGTCTGTGCAAGCATTGTTTTACAATCTTTGAATTGCCCACCATTATCGTAATAAGTAAATGTTTTTTGCCCATCCTTTGTAAAATATGAATTAACGCGAACTTTCAAATTCCCATCTCTATAGAATTCGCCATTTAATTCACGTCCAAATAAATTATGGTAAACCTTTTCCTTCATGAGTCCGTCAGCAAATTCTACAGTTTCTTTGCGGTTTCTTGTTTCAAATCTTTGAATTTTACCAGTAAATTTTTCACCATTTTCAATAAGAGTAGCAATTCCGTTCTTAATTTCTACTCCATTCTTTTTTAGTGCTTCATCAAAAGTTATTTTTGCAGTCTTTTTAACTCCAACTATACTCAAGCCAATTGTTGCTAATGCAGCTAAAGAAAGAGCTAATTTTGAACGATTGTTAATTACGGACTCATCTGAGATATTTTTATTTTCTGAATGCACAGCATTAAACATTAAAGAATTGGTTTTTATTTTATCTATACGCATATATAGTTTTCTCCTATTGAAGCATTAATTTATTTCTATCATCTAAATGATCTGTAATTTTTTCACTTATATTAGAAAATATTTTAATATTATGATTTGTTAATATTGGGTGGATTTTCATTATACGCACTCTTTAATGGCTTTATTGTATAATTACAAATATTATTTTGCAATTAAATGTAAAGAGTTGTGAAGTATTGTCGGGTGGGAAAAGCGAAGCAATTCCCACCTTTATTATGTTCAATAATTGTTCTTGAATATAACAATTATTTGTTCTTAACCAAAAAAAAAGAGCCTAATCGGCTCTGGAATTAAGAATAGCTGGAAGTATGAAAAAGATTTAATACAATTATTTAACTCCAACGAAGGTCGTCGCACCATTAGACAGATTGGCAGTTTAGGATTACCCAAGTGGAGAAGATTTATTGTGAAGATACCTTTTTACGATTACTTATACTTAAATTTATGATATTATGAAGATATGAATACTTCGTCTAAAAAAATGTTATACATTATTGCTGGTGCAAATGGTAGTGGAAAAAGTACATTAGCAAATGTTCTTTTAAAAGAAAAAAATCTGGAATTTCTTAATGCTGATGATATTGCCAAGGAAATTTGCCCAAATGCGATTAATAGTGTTCTGATATCAGCAGGTAAGCTTTATTTTAAAAGACTAAATGAATTTTTAAGGAATAATATATCTTTTGCCGTAGAATCGACTTTATCTGGAAATAATATTATTAAAATTATAGACAAAGCAAGACAGCAAAATCTTAGTTTATTCTTTTTTACAAAATTGTGCAATTTGTATTGAACGAGTAAAAAAACGCGTAGAAAATGGTGGACATAACGTGCCAGAAGAAGATATTGTACGTAGATACTATAAAAGTATTATAAAATTTTGGGATGAATACAGGTTTTTAGTTGATGAATGGACTATGTTCTATAATGGATATGATTACGCTCCAATAATTGTTTCATTTGGAACAAAGGATAGTTTTAGTATTGTTAACAAAGAGATGCAAGAAAAATTTAATCGGATTATAATCTCAACAAAGGAAGAAATTGATGACTGATAGAGATGCATTAGAATTATTAAATATGTTTACAACAGCTGCTCAAATTGCAAAATCAAAAAACAAAGTTGAGTATAATTTAAAAATGGATGAAGTTCTAATGGCAGAGCTTTTAAAAAAAGCTTTTCCTGCAATGAAAAATAACGCTAATATTATTAAGATAGCAAAAAATATTTTGAAATATAATTAAAAAAAGAGCCTAATCGGCTCTGGAATTAAGAATAGCTGGAAGTATGAAAAAGATTTAATATAATTATTTAACTCCAACGAAGGTCGTCGCACCATTAGACAGGTTGGCAGTTTAGGATTACCCAAGTGGAGAATTTTATTAGAAAATAAACACAAACTACAAACTTAAAAAAATTAATAATATCTTGCAACTATTATTTTTAGTGCTACTATGTTCCTAGATGTGTATCCCAATTAATAAAGAAAGGTTCTACTATGCAAATCAACAAAATAGATTCAGCTCCAGCTTTTGGTGCTAAATTAACATTATATGGAGTTAACAAAAAACATTGGAATTTGAATTCAGAAGAAATAAAACAATTGGCTTACAAAGCTGAAGAAATTGGAACACCCAAAGATGTTGTTTCATTCAAAATTGGTAAGTTTGGAACTTTTGATAATACAGAAAAAATGTTTGCTGATGATAGAAATAATATAGAAGGACCACTTAGAGGATCATATAGAGATATCAGAAGTTCTTTTACAATTGGTGGCAAATCTCAACAAATTCAATTAGCTGACTACATTGAAAGTAATTCTGATACGTTAAAGCATCCTTTTAAAATAATGAAAAATTGGTTAAGCACTTTAGCAGAATATTTTCCTAATGATGTTCATACTGAGCACAAAGTTCAAGAAACAGAAAAATTGAAAAATTTTATTGATGCTTATGATAATAATGCGCAAAATGTAAGTGATTATTTGTTTGCAGGCAAAGATACAAAGAAAATAGTTAAACATATAGAAGAAGTAAAATCTATAAAAGAAGCTAGCAAAGCCCATATGATTGATTTTGAGACTTTAGATAAAAACTATAGTAAAAAATTTGAAGACATTCTTCTCAATGGTTACATTCTAACATCTGCCTATATAAAAGATTTGATTTCACGTGCACATTTTCTCTCTGCGGAAAAATATTTAGAGATTAGAAAAAATCCTGCTGAATATGCAAATTTACAAGCAAAAGAAGAAGCACTATTAAAAATGTTTCAAGAATAATAACCAGTATTATCGGGTGGGAAAAATGAAGCAATTCCCGCCTGCATAATCTTAATAAGCCCACACCCGAATTTCTAAGTTTCGCATGGTTTAACTTGAAACTCTCCTCTGTCTTGGATTATTCGAGCGAACATAACATTCCAATAACAACAAATCCTAACGGATTTCGATTGTTATTTTTATGTTGTTAGCTTTTATAGATTAGCTCACTCATGTTCGCGTCACCCTACCGAAAATCTGCTCCCCCATAAAGAGTTACTCCAGAAATGTAGGGTGCAATTTTTTGCACCATAAATTTTTTGTTCTACAATAAAAAAAGCCTAAACGGCTCTTTAATTAAAAATAGTTATATTTAACTCCTACAAAACTCTTTGCGCTATTATGCTTGTTGGCAGTCTTATAGAGTAGAAAAAACAAAACCGTTTTCAATATTTATCTAATTCTCAGCCGGTGTGTAAGTATAGTTAGGTTCTTGCACATCTTCTTCGGTTTTAAACACAAAATAAAAATCATCGCCGGTTTTGATTTTTAATTCGCCACCTTTTTCAACTAAAGAAACCGGAGATTCTTCATAAGCATTTGTCACGCCTGATTTAAAGCGATTATTTTTTTCATTCTTAGCAAACCCTTCTATAAATGATACGCCGATCGAAAGTCCTTTTACAAAATAACTTCCGACCAACAAGACACCATTTTTAATCATTTTTCCGTAAGGCAGCTTTTTTATTTCTTCTTTTGACAAAACTGTTGTTGTGTATTTTCCATACATATCTTCTTCAATATTTGTGACAACACCCTTTTCAGTAAAAGTTAAAGGTTTTATAAAAAATGAAGCGTCGCGTTTTCCTCTTTTGGGGTCAACAATTTGTAATATTTGACAATGTAAAATAGAATTCACCCTAAGTGTGTACTGTCCAAGCGTTCCTTCTTCTCTTATAAATACATTAAAAGTTTCTTTAGGCGAAGCAGTATCAAAATCTTCCATGGCTGTTACTTTTAAATAATTTGCGGCATGACAAATTGAGAACTGGCAAAATAAACATATTAAAGTCAGTACAAGTTTTTTCATTAAACCTCCATTGTATTTATTAGATTAAACGAAGTTTTTGTAAATATTCTACTACATTTTTTATTGAAACTTTAGTCTTATTAATAAAATCTTCAGCAAGACTCGGCTCAAATTTAGCTTGCATAACATTAATAATATCAGCTTGCATGTATGAATAAAGCAAAGATGATTTAACTATTGCAGAAATTAATGCCGGTGAAAAAACGCCTTTTGAAAGCATAGAAATAACGTTATTAATCAAAAATAATTCTTCTTGCATCCAATCTTTTATCACAAATTTTATCGGTTTAACATCACTTAATATTAAAGATGTGCCGGAAGATGATAAAAATAGTGGGATATCATCTAATTTAACGTTCTTCATTCCTTCTATATATGCGCCAAAAGAAGTTGTATTATAAACTTCTTTTATAGCTAAATCTTTGATTAAAACTTCAAAATGATTTATGAACGCAGCATAATCATCACGAGTTTTAACAACTTCACCTGTTACAGATTTTATTCTTGAAATGTTTTTTGTAATATTAGAAGTTACAATTTGTCCGTTTGGAGTTTGCTGTATAGCTTCTCCGGTAGCATACATAATATCGTTTTTAAATGCTAAATCTAAACCCGCAAAAATAATTTTGCTAAAACCTAATTGATGCGCTACAACCAATGCCATCGTAGTTGCTGAACCACCATATTCAGCCATTTTAACAAATTTGTTATAATTTGCCAATTTATTAACTACAGCTTCGTTTTTTGAAAAAGTTATAAAGTGTTTTTTAAAAGTTTTAGTAAGCAATGAAATATCAGATTTTAAATCGCTAATACAATTGATTTTTGAACAAAAATCTTCCAATCCTGTTAGTGTTGCGCTGATACCTGATGCATCAAGGCAAACTACAAAATCAGGTGTGATTCCATTTGCTTCTAACACTCTTAAAACTTTGTTTACTGCAAAAATTACAAATTTGTCTCTGTTTGCTTTAATTTTTTCAATATTTTCATTTAAAGACGGCCCCGCTGCGATAATTAAAGCAGTTTGTCCTATAAATTTGTTTTCCAAATCTGAAAGCGCAAAAACAGAGCTCGCGTTAACTGCGCTTATATTAGTTAAAGAATTAATCAACCATTGGCGAGAAAATCTTGCAATTGTGTTTACATCTAACATTTTTGTTTTACAAGTTTCGTAAACTTTTTGAGTTAATTCTAAAAGTTCATGACTTTTTACAAACGCATAATTCTTTAAATAAACAATTTCGACTTTATCTTTGTTGATATAAATCTTACTCAATTTTTCCAAAAGTTCTTTTAAATCATTTGTTATAAAAACTCGTCCGCTTCTTAAATGTTCTGATATATCAACATTATTTAATACAAAGTGCAAAAGTTTTAAATCAGGTTCATAAACAAAAATTTTGGAATTATATGCATTAAATGTTTCGTCAAGAAGATAACCGAGTCCAATACCAAAGGTTATTATGATATCATTTTTATCCATTGGAATTTTAATTGTAGATTTTAGCATATCTTTAATTGCTTCTCTCGGATTGTTTATGTCATCTATTGGCACATCATTTTTCATCAATAAATAGTCGTTAGATGGAGTCATACAGTATGACATTTTTTTGCTTGACTCTTCAAGCGTAATTCGGCTTAATCTATCCTTGAGTGCGTCGTTTCCAAGAAACTCTAAATTCTTATTAAACATTTCAAATCCTTTTTTATAAAAATATGCAAAAAAAACACTCCCTGAAGGGCTTTTAATATAAAAATAACATATTTTTTAAGAAATGTAAAGTTACGATAATTACAATAATCTTGGCGCATACGCTTTTCCAAGACTACGTTCTGCTATCCAAGATACATTTATTATAATTCGTTAAAATTTAATCAAAACAGAATGTTCGAATAAAATTTGTATTGTACATACATAAAAAAGCAGTTAATAAAAAGCTGGATTGTTTCGGTGCCAATCGTACCTCACAATGACGCCCAACCGATAGTCTCACGCTACGTCATTGCTGTACATGTCAAGCAATTAGGCATAGGGTGGGAAAAACGGAAGCGGTTCCCACCTTCATAATTACCATCGTATACAAAAACAGGGTCGAAATTCTGATGAATTTCGACCCTGTTCATAATATCCTTCTTCGTATTTATTAATGTTGAAAAATTATCTCTTAGACCGTAGGTCGTGTTGGACAATTGACATCCAACACGACAATAACATCACAAAAATTTGTCGTGTTCAATGAAAACGTTGAACACGACCTACAACTACAACTACAATCTAAGCTCTTGTTTTATTATAACAATCTTGGATATAATTCCAACAGTTATTAATTTCCTCTTCATTTGCAAAAATACGTTTTGGTAACAGTATAAATATTCTATCACCTAAAAATAATAATATTGAATGCTTTTGATTCGATATATTAATAATCCCACTCCAATTCAATGTTGATGTGCAAGTTGAGTTCATTTGTTTAATACCTGAATCATCAATAATAATAGACCTTTTTAAATTTGAACCTTTAAGTAATCTTTTAATATTAAAATAAGTAGACAAGCGAATTATTAATAACATATATATTAAAATAAGAACAATACATATTAAGGGAAAAAATATTGTATTAAATATATTATTAGGCATAAAAATTGATGCAATAGCAATAATTGTAAATATCATTATTATTATAATAAAATTCTTTTGTATCTTACGATAATGAGAAACCTTCCAAATATCTTTACTAACCAATTTTAAATCTTGTTTTGTAATCTCATAATCAAAATTGAAACAACTCATTATACTCTCCTATTTTTAATATATTATAACAAAAACAGGGTCGAAATTCATCAGAATTTCGACCCTGTTCATAATATCCTTCGTATTTATTAATGTTGAAAAATTATCTCTTAGAGAATTGGAATCTCTT
>CAKVJE010000038.1 GCA_934754735.1 uncultured Candidatus Melainabacteria bacterium | reverse complement strand
AAACGTCCACCTGAAGTTTACAAAGGAAAAGGTGTTAAATACGAAGGCGAATACATCAGACGTAAAGCTGGTAAAGCAGGTAAAAAGTAGTGCTACGCACGTAGACATTTGGTCGGTTGACATTAGTATAATCACAAGTTGCTTTAAAAACTACAGGTCAACCTCAAAGTTAACACTACAAACTGTTAAGACGTTAAGTCGAAAAGTCCTTAGGTTCATTTATAAAATAATTTATAACGAACTTAACGCCTTAACGACCTAACAACTTAAAGACTAAACACATCGCCCACATAAATCCTTGAGTGGTATCAAGCAGATTTGGGCAAAGAAAGGAAAACCAAAATGATTAAACAAGAAATTAGAAAACCAAAAGTACAAAAAAGACACCAAGCATTAAGAGTTAAGTTGGCTGGTACAACTGAATTCCCAAGATTGGCTGTTTATAGAAGCACAAAACACATTTATGCTCAATTAATTGATGATGAAAAACATGTAACTGTATGTTCTGCATCTTCAGTTGATAAAGACCTTAAAGAAAAATTAGCTCACGGTGGTAACATTGAAGCTGCTAAGGTTGTTGGCGAAGCTATCGCTAAGAAAGCTTTAGCTAAAGGTGTTGAATGTGTTGTATTCGATAGAGGCGGTTTCTTATATCACGGAAGAGTTGCTGCTTTAGCTGATGCTGCTAGAGAAGCTGGTTTGATGTTCTAAGAAACAACTTGCAATCAAATTGAAATGGCGGTTTTGACTTTGTCAAAACCGCCATTTTATTTGTGTTTATTTTATTCTTCTTCTTTGCGCTTTGCTTTATAACTATACAAAGCGTAAATCGCAACGCCGATTAAAAGCCAGATTACAAAATACAAAGCGGAAGTTGCTTTTGCGCTGAATTTACAATACATCAAGGCTAAACAAGTTAATACGCCGAAAATCGGAAACCAAGGACAGAATGGAACTTTGAACGGTCTTTCTCTGTTCGGTTCTGTTTTTCTCAAAATTAAAACAGCGATACAAATTATAATAAATGATGTAAATGTTCCGAAATTACAAAGTTCTGCTGAAATATTTAAATCCATAAATAACGCGCAAACAATTACAATTAAACCTGAAATCCAAGTTAAAATATGCGGTGTTTGAAATTTATCATGAACTTTATTCAAAGATTTTGGTAAAAAGTTATCACGACTCATTGCAAACAAAATTCTTGTTGTTCCCAATTGATAAATCAAAAGCACAGAAGTTAAAGCGCATAAAGCACCCATTGAAATCAAACCAGCATACCAGTTTATACCGATATAGCGCATAGCATGAGCTAGTGGTGCTTGAGTATCAATAGCGTTTAATGGAACTACACCAGTCAAAACCAGTGCAGCCAAAATGTACAAAATCGTGCATAAAACAAGCGTTCCCATAATCGCAATCGGCAAATCTCTTTGCGGATTTTTGGTTTCTTCTGCAGCCGTTGAAATTGCGTCAAATCCAATGTATGCAAAGAAGATTACAAATGCGCCGGTAAAAATGCCTTCCAAGCCGTTTGGTGCAAATGGAACCCAGTTTTCAGGTTTAACATAAAAAGCACCTACAACAATAAATGAAAGGATTATGAACATATTAACTCCTACCATAATTGTTGCAACTTTTGTAGATTCTTTAACCCCTTTTATTAACAAAACTGTTAATATTAAAACAATTGCTATCGCAGGAATATTGATTGCAAATGGAATTTCAATCCCCAAAGGTAAATGCATAAACGGCATTTTATCGTGCACATCCCAACCATATTTATTGCAAAGTTCGTACATTGTTCTATAATCGTTTCTTAGCCAAAGCGGGCAGTTTACGACAAAAGCAGGTAAAATGTGTTTGAAACCTTTTAAGAACTGAACAAAATAGCCGGTCCAAGCACTCGCAACGGTAATATTTCCGATTGCATATTCAAGCATCAAAATCCAACCGACCATCCAAGCCATAAATTCGCCCATAGTAGCGTATGTGTAAGTATAAGCACTTCCGGCAACAGGAATCATAGCCGCGATTTCAGAATATGAAAGTGCGGAAAATACGCTTGCTATAGCAGCTAAAGCCATTGATACTACAACTGCAGTTCCGGCACCTGCACCGTCAGATGAGCCTGCTATTGCGCTTCCGATAATCGTAAAAATACCTGTTCCGACAACCGCGCCAATACCAATTACAATTAAATCAAATACATTAAGGGTCTTTTTCAGACCCGAGTTTGAACCCTCATCAATAAGTTCTTGAGGACTTTTACATTTTAATAAATTACTTAATAATGACATCTTTTTCTATTTCTTTATTTTCTTCTACATTTGCTAAACATTCAGCTAATCTATTCTTTTTGTAACCATAAGATGCGTATATTAAAGCACCCATAATTACCCAAATTATAAATAATTCTGTTGATAATTTTGCAGATTCGCCTTTTGCAACAATCATAGAATAAACCATCAAACCGCCGCAGCAAATAATTCCGGCAAGTGGGAACCAAGGACAAAATGGAACTTTAAATGGTCTTTCTCTGTCAGGGTCAACTTTTCTTAAAATCAAAATCGCAACACAAACGATTATGAATGATGTAAAAGTTCCGAAGTTGCAAAGTGAGGCTGCTACATTCAAATCTAATAATAATGTGCCTAAAATACCAACAATACCTACTGTTATTGTTAATATATGCGGTGTTCCTAATTTAGGGTGAATTTTTTGGAATACTTTAGGCAAGAAGTGGTCGCGACTCATTGCAAATAAAACTCTTGTTGCAGCCATGTGCATTACTAAAAGTACTGATGTTAAACCAGCTAATGAGCCTACTGAAATCAAACCCGCAGCCCAATTTTGGTGAACTGCTGTCATAGCATAAGCCATAGGTGCTTTAAACAAGCCTTCAGGAATAGCAACGCCGCTTGTTGGTTGCATGCCGGTTAGAACAAGTGCAACTAAAACATATACAACTGTTGTAACTATTAATGAACCTAAAATACCGATTGGCAAATCTTTTTGAGGGTTTTTACATTCTTCTGCCGCTGTTGCCAAAGCATCAAAACCAATGTATGCAAAGAATATTATAAATGCGCCCATAAATACGCCTTCTAAACCGCAAGGAGCAAAAGGTGACCAGTTTTCAGGGCGAATAAAAAACATACCTGTTAATACAAATAAAGCAATAACACCAAGCTTTACGGCAACCATAATTCCCGCCATTTTAGCAGAATCTTTAGTTCCTTTAACCAAAATTGCAGTTGTAATAGCAATCATTATTATAGCCGGAAGATTTATGCAGAAAGGAATTCCTGCGATATGAGGAATAACTGCATTTGCATCCAAACCTTGTTGAGAGCAAACATTAACCGCTGAGCGGAAATCATTTACAAGCCAAACCGGTGGATTAATAAACCATGCCGGCAAGAATGAAAATCCTTTTATGAATTGTAAAAAGTGATTAGTCCACGCGCAAGCAACCGCGATAAATCCGATTGCATATTCAAGCATCAAAATCCAACCGACAATCCAAGCGGCAAATTCACCTAATGTTGCGAAAGTGTAGGTATAAGCACCACCTGCAACAGGAATCATTGTCGCAAATTCTGTATAACATAATGCTGAAAAAACACAAGCAATTGCTGCTATTACCATTGAGATGATTAATGCAGGGCCTGCTCCCGGACTTGTTCCGTCAGGGCTTCCCGCAGCTGCAATACCAACTACAGCAAAAATTCCAGAACCAATAATCGCTCCGACACCTAAAATGATTAAATCCCAGACGCCTAAAGTTTTTTCTAAACCACCTTTTGCAGCGTTTGCAATTGCGTCATCAAGATTTTTGCGTGTAACCATTTTGGTTAATAATTTTTTTATCATTCAGCGACCTTTCTTTTGTCTTTATGCTTTTTTAGTTGAAAGTTGAAAGCTTTTCTAATGGAAAATTGAAAATGGAAAGTGGAAAATTGTTTTAGATAATTATCTATCAATCTATGCGAATGCTTGTTGTTTTTACGATTTTTGTTAGCATTTTTTCCAATTCCGTACAATTTGTTAAGATTGATTCTGTTTGATTCTCATCAATGTAATCTGTTGCTTGCAGCAATTTTATCCAATACTTTGTTTCTGCACATTCCTTTAGTGCTATGTTCATTTTTGTCAAGAAATCTTTTTTGCTTTGTCCTTGCTGTGCTTCTGAAATGTTTGCTCCAATACTGGTTCCACTTTTAAGAACCTGTTTTGAAAGTACATATTCTTTCTTGTTATCTGTTAAATATTTGTATAGTTTAACAATTCTGATTGCAAAATCAAAACTTTTTTCTACAACAATATTCTTATTACTTTCCAACCTTTAAGCATTCCTCACTACAAGAATTTCCTAAAACAATTTTCCACTTTCCATTTTCAATTTTCCATTGGAAATGCTTCCAACAAAGCAACTTATTTTTGAAGTAACGGAAATCCGAGTTTCTCACGTTGTTCAACGTACAACTTAGCAACTGCTGATGCCATTGTTCTTACTCTATTAATAAAGTTAATACGTTCATCTTTACTTATTACACCTCTTGCGTCCAATAAGTTAAATGTGTGCGAACATTTTAGAACATAGTCATAAGCAGGTAATACAAGTTCTGCATTTATACAATTATCAACTTCTTTTTGATAAGCGTCAAATAATTTGAATAGTCTATCTGCATCAGAATATTCAAAGTTGTATTTTGATTGCTCAATTTCGTTTTGTAAGTAAATATCGCCATATTTCAAATTGTTGTTCCACATAATGTCAAAAACAGATTCTTTGTTTTGAATGTACATGGCAATTCTTTCTAAACCGTAAGTAATTTCTAAAGCCACAGGTTTAACTTCTAAACCGCCAACTTGTTGGAAATATGTAAATTGAGTAATTTCCATACCGTCTAACCAAACTTCCCAACCTACACCGGCAGCACCAAGTGTTGGTGATTCCCAGTTATCTTCTACAAATCTTACGTCATGCTTCGTTAAATCAATACCCATAGCTTCCAAACTCTTTAGATAAAGCTCTTGAGCGTTATCAGGTGATGGTTTAAGTATAACTTGGTATTGGAAATAATGTCCCAATCTGTTTGGATTTTCACCGTATCTTGCGTCAGTCGGACGTCTGCAAGGTTCAACCATAGCTGTTGACCATGGTTCAGGACCTAATGCTCTTAAGAAAGTTGCCGGATTCATTGTAGAAGCACCTTTCTCAATATCATAAGGTTGTTGAATAATACATCCGTATTCTGACCAATAACGTGATAGATTAAGTATCAAATCTTGAAAATTTAGCGCCATTTTTAATTCCTTCTATTGTAAATTTTACACTTAATTATACACAGAAAGAGGTGAAATGAAAAGAAAAAAGAAAACTTTTGTAAATTTTTGTAAAAATTTTTAAAGATTAAGAAATTTTACCTTTTCTATAACCTTTATATAATATAGATGTAATACAAGCATAGGTTTTTATGACTACAGTAAATAATAAAAATTATACAGTAATTAATATAGATAAAAATCAAGGTCTATCTCAGGCTATTGATAAAACTTTAGACCTGGAATTCGAGACTAATATTCAATTATCAGCAGATACTTGGCAATCAATATTTGATAAAATCAAAGAAGAACAAGTAGAACAAACCAGTAAACAAAAACAATTTGGTGATAGTGATACAAATGTAAATAATGGTAAACATTATATAGTTCAAACAGGTGAATATCATGTTTCTAATGTTGTTTGGGATTTTATAAAACAAAAAGCACAAGAATGGCTAAATGCTAAAAATCAACAAAAAGATAAAGCCTCAGAAGCATCTCAAACTACCCCTGTTGCTGAACAAGCACCGACATCTGCAACTACACCTGCTTCATCAGAAGCTTCAAATAAAAGAAAAGCAGATCCTGCTAAAGCGCAAGTTGAAGAAATCTTGCAAAATTGTAAAATCTATACATCTGATATTGATGTAAATGATGTTGTTAATAAATACAAAGCAATTCTTGAATATAATCAAATGAATGGAATTACTACAGACCAAACTGTATTAGAAAATCGTATTGTTAACTATGCTAAAGGTTTGAAAGCACATGCTCAAGAGACTAGATTTGCTGATGCATGGCAAGCTGGTACTACTTGCGATACAAAATTAGAAAATGAAGCCGTGACGACAGCATTGCAACATCAAAGTCAAGAAGAATTTAATGCTGCATTTCATCAAGCTGCAAAAGAATACATTGAACTATATGATAGTGCAGACGGTGATGGAAAAATTGATGTCAATGAATTCATCAGAATGGAAGCTAAAGAACAAGGAAGAAAGTTAACTTCTGATGAAATCAAAATGTTACAACAAGAATCTGTAGATAGAGTTGCAATTCTTGACCAAAACAATGATGGAAAACTTGATGAAGACGAAATAGCTGCATATTTATGGGCAATGTCAAAAATTAATGACGGGAAAGAAGGCAAAACTGCCGATGATATTACGTTTGATGAATGGAAAACTGCACAAGAAGCTATGGGCATTTTATCAGGAATGCAATCTTTAACAAAAGAAAATCGTATGAAAACAATGAATGCTAATACTATTATTGCGAAGTTAAAAAGTCAGTACGGTGATATTAAACTAGAAGATTTGTATGGTGCAGATTTGTCAACTTATACAAACTTAACAGAAAATGAAAGAGAACAATTGAGAGCTGGCTTAGAAATATACGAAAATGAAGGCTTCAAACAAGAAATGATTGACCAGTATGCTAAATTTGATTTTGTTTTAAAAAATGGTTATGAAGGACTGAAACGTAAATAAATGATTAAAATATAATTTAAAAGTCGTAAAAAAGTTCAGTTCTTTTAATTCTCTCCTTGCAAAAATTACATTTATATTGTAAACTTATATTAGGATAAAAATAAAAATCCAATTAAGAACAATGCTTTTAAAAAGAACCCCAAAGAGAGAAAAAAGAGTTAGCTTAAAAGGTGCTGTGCAGATTAATCGCAACAGTTATTTTGTTTATGCGGATGAAGGTGGAAAAACGTTTTTGAATACGGGAAAAGATGAAAGAATTCAAAAATATGCTGTAAAAAGAATGATGGCTTTAAATCCTTCTATAAAAGGTCTTCTTAAACAATATAAAATTAAACCGGAAATTGATACTAAAACATTAAAAGAACTTTCAAACGGACATATGAATGAAACTTGCAATATAGCTGAAGGAGTTTTGTCTCAATTATCAGAAAGGTCAAAAATTGGTTTAAATCAAACTATTATTAAAGAAGCTGCGATGCTTCATGATTTAGGCAAAGTGTTAATTCCATCAAAAATTTTAAACAAACCGGCTAAATTGAATGTAAAAGAACGTGAAATTATGAATATTCATTCAACTTTAGGCTATGAGCTTTTAAAAACTCAAAATATTTCAAATGAAACTTTGGAGCTTATTAAATATCATCATCAAAATCTCAAACATTCCGGTTATCCGGCGATAGAAAATTCGATTAGTTCAGATATTGCAGTGCAAATCGTATCAATATCTGATAAATATAGTGCTTTAAGAGAAGCAAGAGTTTATCGACGTCGTTTGAACAGGCTTGAAGCACTTTTGATTTTATATAAAGAAGTGCGCGAAGGTAAAATTTTGCCTGAGATTTATAATGCTTTAGTTAAATATGCAACCAAATTTGATAAATAATATATTTACTTCAAAGCTTGTATTCATTACTACAGACAAGGAAGTGAAGTGTAAAAATCGAGCTTCAAAATGACGGCACACTTGAAATTCTGAAGCCCAGTCTTTACGAGAAATAACGATTTTAATTAGCGATGAAATAATCCAGTTGCATGTGCTAGATTGAACGTCGTAGCGCATTCCCTCCCCTAGGGGAAGTTTTCTGCCCCACTTTCAAGCTAATAGTTAAATTTTAAATTGGGAAGTGCGATGTAAAAGGGAGAGGGTATTATTAATTATCAACTTTCCATTGCATACTAAAATATTCTATTGATATAGAGTGTGATTTTTAGTATACTAACCTTAGTATGAATAAGCAAAAACTATCTCTTGCAATTTATTGGCACATGCATCAACCGGTCTATGAAATCGAAGGCACTTATCTTATGCCTTGGGTGAGACTTCACGCTGTAAAAGATTACCTTGATATGGTACTGTTCTTAGATAAATTCCCAAAATTAAAGCTTAATTTTAATATAGTTCCGGCATTATTAGATTCAATAATTGATTATACAGAAAATGGTTATCATGACATACATTCTGAACTGACAGCTTCAGACACAGAAAAACTTACTGATGAAGAAAAAGCGTTTATATTAAATAATTTTTTTAGCTCTAAATTTGAGACAATGATTTATAGAAGCGAAAATTATAAAAAATTATACCAAAAACGTTTTTCTAAGGATGTAGCAACTCTAGAGGATTTTTCTTCTCAAGAATTATCAGATTTAATGGCTTTGTTCAATCTGGTTTGGATTGATCCGATTCATTACGAACGTTATCCGCGTTTAAAAGAACTTTGGGTAAAACAAACCGGATATACACAAGAAGATAGAATAGAAATTCTTAATATACAAAAAACAATTATTCGTGAAATCATTCCGACTTATAAAAAATATATAAAAGAAGGTAGGATAGAGCTAACAACAAGTCCTTATTATCACGCGATTTTACCAATTTTGATAGATATTAAATCATCGGTAAAATCGGTACTGACAACAGAAGGTTTGCCTGCAAGTTTAGGAATGTTTGAAGATGCAAAATTTCAAATTAAAAGTGCGCTGGATAAAATTGAAGCAATTTTTGGCGTTCGTCCTAAAGGTATGTGGCCACCGGAACTTTGTTTAGGTCCGAAGACTTTAAACTTGCTTTCTAAAGAGGGGATAAAATGGACAATTTCTGATGAAGGAGTTTTGGCTAATTCTATAAATTTTGATTTTATCCGTGATTTTAAAGGTAATTTAAACGATCCGTATCATTTACTAAAAGTATACAATTATCAGGCAAAAGATGGTGAAATAGATGTTATTTTTAGAGATAGGTCAATTCCTAATTTAATAAATTTTGAATACGCAGGAATCAATCCCAAAATGGCTGCAAATGATTTGTTTGAAAAAATTAAAATGATTCAAAATAAATTGCTTGTATCTCCGGATAAAACGCATCTTCTAACAATTGCATCCGATTGTGAAAACTGTTGGGAAAATTATCAAAATGACGGTATTGACTTTTTAGAAAATATTTATTCGCTTATTGAATCTGATGAAAGTCTTGAAACCGTTTTAATCAGCGACTATATTGAACATGACGAACACAAAAAACCTCTTAAAAAGATTTATTCAGGTTCTTGGATTGATAAAACGTTCCAATATTGGATAGGCGAACCTGAAAAAAATAAGGCATGGGCTTATTTAAAAAGAACAAAAGACGATTTTGAAGCGTTTGTTAAACAGAATAAAAATCACCCCAATATTCCTACTGCAAAACGAGAATTAATGATTGCAGAAGGTAGTGATTGGTTTTGGTGGTATGGAGAACCTAACAATTCCGGACAAGATTTTATCTTTGATTATATGTTCAGAGAAAGATTGAAAAATGTTTATTTAATTTTAGGAATAGAGTATCCAGAATATTTGGATAAGACTCTTATTACAGCGCTGGAAGTTCCGTTTAAACATCCAAAACGTTCAATTACACCAAGAATGGACGGTTTAAACAGCAGTGCTGATGATTGGTATAATTCAGGTTCAATTAGTATGATTGACGGGCCAGTGTTTAGGGAAAATAAAAATGTAGATAAAATTAATTTTGGATGTGATAAGGATAATATTTATTTCAGGCTTCATGTCAATAAAGGTTCAGGAGAAATAAGTTTTGTCGATAGAATTAATCAGTTTTATATTTATACACGAAATGCTAATCAAATGAACGATAGAGCATTTATTAGACTTATTAGTAAAACTGATAATCCTTATCCGATTTTGCTTGAAAAATTTGAACATGAACTTACATTAACACTAGTTAAAGATACCTTATATCCTCCAAGGTTAACAGCTGTTTTACACCCAAATATGTGGACATTGGATAATCCGGAAGGTATTACAATGGTTTATAATGATGTAATTGATATTTGCATTCCGTTTGAAAAAATTGGAATAGCGCATGGAGAATCTGTTGAATTCTTTATGGCAAATACAGATTCTGGAGTTAAAAACACATACATACCTCAAGAAATCTTACTTTCCATGACTAGAGAATAAAACTCTTAAAAAAAATTTGACGAATTTTAGAGATTGGAAAATACATTAGCGACAAATTTTCTAATCGTTCTATACTGGTAATATAAAGGAATTAAGAAGTTTTATTTATAGTATAGGGGTATGAAATGAGTAAAAAATGTGGTAGCCAACTATTGTCATTTTATCAAGAAACATTTAATGAACTTTACAAAATCGACACGCTAGTCCAAGTTACAAGATCTAACTGTGAAAACATCGAATTTAGCGGACAATATTATGGAATTCCGCGAGAAATGGTAGCACTATTGAGCGCAGAAAGAAATAATTACATAAACATGCTAACAATTCTTTCTGAACGAATTTCAGAAATCATTAACAAAGGGATATTAATAGAAGATGAAATCCTCTCTATAACAGAACACCAACGATTGCAGCTGACAGATAACAGCTCAAAGTTCCGCATATAAGAGCTCTTAGACCTAATCTTGCAAGATTTTTCTTTTGGTTTGGCGCAAGTTCTCCAATACCACCAATTTGAATAGCAATTGAACCAAAATTACCAAAGCTGCATAATGCAAAACTTGCAATCATAAAGCTTTTTGGGTCAAGAGATTGCGCTACATGAGTTAAACCTACATAAGCAACCATTTCATTAAGAACTAATTTTGTACCCATTAAGGCTCCGACTGTTGAAGCATCATGAAGCGGAACACCAAGAATTATCGCAAATATTGCAAAAATCTTTCCTAATATTAATTTCAAAGATAAATGTGATAAAAATGCAAAATGTGAACAGCCCGGTATAAATTTATAACAGAACATGCCACCTAAACCTAATACCCAATCTATAAATGCAACAAGCGCTACAAGTGCTAAAATCATTGCTGTAACGTTAATTGCAACTTTCATACCATCAGATGCTCCGTTTGAAATAGCTTCAAAAACGTTTGCAAAAGTTCTTCTCTTTGAAATTCTTATATTATCTCTTGTTTCCGGTTCACCTGTTTCAGGGTAAACAATTTTTGTCAAAATCATAGCTCCAGGAGCCGCCATAACAGATGATGCTAAAATATAATGTGCAGGAATTCCCATGCCAATATAAATTGGCATAATAGCGCCAGAAATACAAGCCATACTTCCCGCCATAGAAGCTAACAATTCAGAACGTGTTAATTTTTCTAAATAAGGTTTAATCATGATTTGCGCTGTGATTTGTCCTACAAATGAGCTTGCTACGTTTGAAAGAGCTTCTGCTCCAGAAATATGCATTAGTTTATTCATTGCTTTACCAAGAATTGCAACAACTCTCTGCATTATTCCGTAATAATAAAGAATATTTACTAAAACCATCATGAAAATGTTTGTGCAAATAAGCTGAACCGCAAAAATCGTTCCGCTTTTGCCAAAAAGCTCAATTAATTTGTCATTTTGTAGCAATGCGCCAAATACGAACAAACCGCCTTCTGTCGCAAATTCAAGAATTTTTTGGATGAATAGACCTATCATTAAGAACATTTTTTGCCCAATCGGAACTTTAAAAATAAATACAGCAAGCAAAACTTGCAATAAAAAACCTGTTCCTATGGTCTTGTAATTAATAGCTTTTCTGTTATTTGACATTAGAAAAACGATTAAAAATATTACTACAATCCCGATAAGTCCGATAAATCTTTCCATTTACACTCCTTGATAAGCTACTCAATAATTCTACCATAAAAAAGAAATGTTTTACAAAGTGTTACAATTAGTGTATATTTAATATAAGAGAAACGAATTTCAAATAAGAGGAAGATTTATGAGCAACATTGTAGTTTATTCAACAAAACCGATGCCGGAATTACAGGCAACACTTATGGATATTGATGAAGCAGATGTAAGGGTTGTATCAATAGATAAAATGAAAGATTATGCAGTTATCAATCCATCTTTGATGATTGTTGAAAATATTGATTTGGCAAAAGATGCTTTAATGACAAACAAATTCCCTTGTCCGATTTTGTTCTTTGGACCAACAAGAAGAGATGTTACAGTAAGAGCAGAAGGCTTTGATTTTATTAAAGATCCTACAAATACTGATGAATTGATAGTTCGTGTAAATGCTTTGTTAAAAATTAAAGCAAACAAAGACAAATTAGAAAAAGTTTCAACTACTGACGATTTAACAGGATTGCATAACAGAAAATACTTGCAAGAACGTTTGGAAGAAGAAATTTCAAGAGCAAGACGTTATGGCACAAAATTGTCTTGCATATTATTTGATTTAGACTTTTTCAAAGTTGTCAATGATATGTATGGTTACGAATGGGGCGATATTTTGTTAACAAAAATTGCTAATAAATTGAGCGCTATGATTAGAAAAGAAGATATCTTAACTCGATATGGCGACGAAGAATTTTTACTAGTTCTTCCTAATACTTCAGAAGAAAATGCATTTTTATTTGGTGAAAGATTTAGAAGAGAAGTAGAAAAAATGGAATTCATCCCTGCCGGAGAAGAAGAACCGCATAAAGTTACTGTTTCAGGCGGGATTTCAACATATCCTTGCATGCCTGATGTTGAAGAAGATGCTAATACTGTTATCAGATACGCCGAGCACGCTTTGTATAACGCTAAACACAGAGGCAGAAACAAGATTATTCAATTCTCTCAAATGAATTTAGAAATGTAAATTTTTATAAGAATAAATAATTAAAAAGACTGGTTTCATTAATTAAAATCAGTCTTTTTTTAATTAAAAAAATAAAAGATAAAAAAATAGCATGCTTAAATATGATAAGTATATTGATTAGACTTCGTTCTTGATGTTAAATTGTGGTATGAACAAAAAGCAATTATTAATATTTATATTGTCCGTTTTAATTTTAGTAATTTTTAACAAAGTTTTTATGTCAATTTTTACTAAAACTAATGCATTTTATGCACGCCAAAATTTAATAAACACAGAAGAAGTTGCGCCGCAAAAACTATTTGATAAGACTTGGAAAGTTATAAACCGCGAATACTACGAACCGAGTTTAAATCATCAAAATTGGTATCGTTGGAAAGAGCATTACAAAAATAAAATCAAAACTGATGAAGATGCCAGAATTGCGATTGATACAATGATTGCAAGTTTGGACGAACCTTATACACGTTTTATGCCAAAAAAAGATTTTGAAGATTTAACAACTTCAATAACTTCAAAAATTTATGGAATAGGCGTAAATATATATTCTAACGCAGGCAAAATAGAAATTTTTAATGTAATGCCTGCTACTCCTGCGGATTTTGCTCAACTTAAACAAGGAGACATAATAACAGCTGTTAACGGCAAAGATATTAATGGTATGAACGTATCAGATGTTGCAACTTTAGTTAGAGGCCCTGAAAATAGTATTGTAGAGCTAACTATTCTAAGAAAAAACAAAAAACTTACAAAAAAAATTAAGCGCAAAGAAATCAAAATCAAGAGTGTAAAAAGCTCTGTGTTAGACAATCACATAGGTTATATACAAATTTTAAGCTTTATGAGCGGAACTACACCAAACGAATTTATGGAAGCTTTAGAAAACACTAAAAGTACAGACGCGCTAATTCTTGATTTGCGTGGAAATACAGGCGGACTTTTAGACAACGCTGTATTTATCGCAGATATGTTTATCAATAACGGAACCATTGTTGATATTATATATAGAAACGGTTACACAAAATCAATCAAAGCTCAAGATGAGCACTTGGGCTTGCAAAAACCTGTAGTAGTTTTGGTCAACGGTGCAAGTGCAAGCGCTAGTGAAATTCTTTCCGGAGCGCTAAAAGACACACATAAAGCGACTCTTGTCGGCAGAAAAACTTTTGGTAAGGGTTTAGTACAAAAAGTTGTACCATTACCTAACCAAACCGGCGTTAATGTAACGATTGCGCGTTACTTAACTCCAAACGGTACTGATATTAACAAATTGGGTATTAAACCGGATATTGAAGTCGGCAATGAGTTTGATTTTTTTGTTGGAAATCAAAAAGACGAACAGTTAGAAAAAGCTAAGGAAGTATTGAATAATGATAAACGAATTGGAGCTCTTAAAAAGTAAGGGACAATTGAGAACTATACCAAATATAGAATCAAAAACAGACGGAAAAATAGTGATTGACGGCAAAGAATATGTAAATTTTGCTTCCAACGATTATTTGGGTATAAGTACAAAAACAGAACTTGAAAAAGAATTCTTGCAGAATAATTTTTATCAGCTTTCTACAGCATCTGCAAGACTTTTAACAGGTTCTTCACCTGAATATAAAGCCTTAGAAAAAACTGTCGCTAAGATTTTTAACAAAGAAGCTGCTTTGATTTTCAATACCGGTTATCAATGTAATTTAGGAGTGATATCTGCACTAATTGGCCGCGGAGATGTTGTTTTTTCTGATAAATTAAACCATGCCAGTATTATTGATGGCATGCAACTTGCACAAGGCGATTTTATCCGTTACAAACATTTTGATTACGATAATCTGGAAAAACTTTTACAGGCTAAACGTAAGAATTACAAAAGGGCAATCATTGTTTCAGAATCCGTTTTCAGTATGGATGGTGATGTTGCAAACATTGAAAAACTGATCGAACTTAAAAACAAATACGATTGTTTGTTAATGATAGATGAAGCTCATGCGTTTTGCGCTTATGGAAAAACATTAGCAGGCTATACGGGCGGTAAAGATATCGATATAATAACAGCAACATTTGGAAAAGCTGTCGGCTCATTCGGAGCGTTTTGCGTATCTTCTGAAACAATTATTTCGTATTTGATTAACAAAGCGCGCTCATTCATATTTTCTACATCAATTCCCCCGCTAAATATTGCATGGTCAAATTGGTTATTGACTGAAAAACGAAGCTTTTTGGAAGAACAAAAGAATAAATTAACAAAACTTACAAAAGATGTTCATAATTTAATGACAGAACGAGGAATGGAGACTGTTTCCACAACTCAAATAATTCCAATTGTTATCGGCTCAAATGAGGATACTGTAAAAATTTCAGAAAAACTAAGAGCTGAAGGATTTTATATTCCTGCCATTCGCCCACCTACTGTGCCTGAAGGAACTTCAAGATTAAGAATTTCTTTGACCGCGGATTGTAAACTGGAAGATTTTGCAAGGGTTTTAGATATAGTTAGATAATTAAAAAAGGTGGGAAAAGCGTAAGCGGTTCTCCTCTTTCGTATTTGAAGGATAATGAAAAGAATGTTAATGGTGCAAAAAATTGCACCCTACAATTGATAAAGAAATATATGTTCAATTTTGAACGTAATTTATTCAAGAAATGTAGGGTGCAATTTTTTGCACCATTAACATTTATTCATTTGTCATATTGGATAAAAATTGTCCAACCGACGGCTACTTGTTGAGCGTCATTGTGAGGTTCGTTAGAACCGAAACAATCCAGCTTAAAAAAAAAAACGGTTCTATTAATTTATAAAAGTCGTGTTAATCAAAAAGGTGGGAACCGCTTCTGCTTTTCCCACACTACGCATGGAATATTTTGAAAGAGTTTTAGATACAATTTGATTTTATGATACAATTACTAAAGAGGAGAAGATAGTGTATGTCAAAAATTAGAGAGTTTGTTGTTAAACATCAAGAATTGTTTACGATTCTTGGATTAGGAATATTGTTCTATTTTATATTTTTCCATAACATTTGGGCGTACGCCTTAATGGATGTCGATGAATCAAGATATGTTTCTATGTCAAAAGACATGTTTAACACAAAAGATTTTTTGACACTTTATCTTAATAACGAATTCTTTTTTGAAAAACCTCCATTATACTTTTGGGGCGAATGTTTATCTTTTGCTTTATTTGGCAAAATTACGGAATTCACAGCACGCTTTCCGGTCGCAATGTATGGCACACTTTGCGAATTTCTAACATATTTTATAGGAAGAAAAATTATTTCAAGAAGTTATGGTGTAGTTTCTGCACTAATCCTTTCTACTTCTCTTGAATTTTTAATCCTATCAAAATTTGCAATTCTTGATATCGTTGTTGCGACTTGCGTTTGGTTCTCATTATGCTTTGGTATCCTAACAACATTCTGCGAAGAAAAAAATAGAAAATACTTCTGGTGGTTATTCTATATTTTTTCAGGTTTAGCCGTTATGGCAAAAGGTATTCCGGGGTTTGTAGTAC
>CAKVJE010000037.1 GCA_934754735.1 uncultured Candidatus Melainabacteria bacterium | reverse complement strand
CGTAATAACAGGTAACGATAATATAAGAGCCGGACATAAACGTTTGTTTACGGATTTAGGCGCCGGTGAAATTAAAGTTTTGATGATTAAGGAAAGGAAATAATATATGCAAGATAAAATTGTAGTAACAGGCATGCGCCCAACAGGGAAACTTCATTTGGGACATTATTTAGGCGTAATTGAAAACATGTTAAAACTCCAAGATGAGTACAGATGTTTTTATTTCATTGCTGACTGGCATGCTTTGACTACAAAATACGAAAAGACAGAGAATTTAAGACAAGATGTGATTGATGTTGCGGTGGATTGGCTTGCAAGCGGAATTAATCCTGAAAAAGCTACAATCTATGTTCAATCTTTGATTCCTGAAATCGCAGAACTTCATATTTATTTAAGTATGATTACTCCTCAAAACTGGGTAGAAAGAGATCCTAACTTAAAAGATATGGCAAAAATTTTGCACTCAAAAGAAGGTTTCGCATCTCAAATCAATTATGGTTTGATGGGTTATCCTGTTCTTATGACGGCTGATATTTTGGCGTTTAATACTGATTTTGTTCCTGTGGGAATTGATCAAGTAGCACACGTTGAACTGACAAGAGATATCGCAAGAAGATTTAATAATATCTATAAAGCAGATTTCTTTAAAGAAACTCAACCATTGTTGAATAATTGCTCTTTGATTTGCGGTTTAGACGGTAATAAAATGGGTAAATCTTTCAACAATGATATTAAAATCGCTGATACAGAAGAAGTTACAGCTAAGAAGATTATGTCTGCAATTACTGATAGAAGCAGGATGAGAAAAGATGATTTGGGTCATCCTGATGATTGTGAAGTAGCTTTCAAATATTGGAAAATTTTCGGAAGCGAAGATGAAGTTAACACAATCAGATGTGAATGTGAAAAAGGTCAACGCGGATGTGCAGATTGTAAACGTCAATTAGGCGCAAAGGTTAACGAACGCTTCAAAGAAATCAGAGAAAGAAGAAGATATTATGAAGCTCATCCTGAAATTGTTGAAAAGATTTTGAACGAAGGTTCAGCTAGGGCAAGGGAAGAAGCTCAAAAAGTTCTTAAAGAAGTTAGAAAATTGGTTAGAATGTACTAAGATTAAGGGTGCAGAAATTGCACCTTTAATTTTTTGATTGATATCATAAATTGTTACGAGAATCAAAAATTCTCTCACAATGATTACACGGAGCATATGTAATGAAAAAAATATTTGTATTCTTTTTACTGCTTTTTGTATTACCTTGTTTTGCGGAAGAAGGTAACATTTTACCGTCAGAAGTTGGCGTTGTTCAAAATGTTAAATATGTTGATTTGACTGATACGAATGTTACTCAAACAAAACAGGCAATTGAGGTAAAACTTGTTACAGGAGAATTTAAAGGTGAAACCGTTGAGTTAGATAATATGCTTACCGGAAATCCTTATTATGATATAAAGTTAAAAAAGAATACAAAAGTAATTCTTCATGCTGAAGATAACGGAAATGGTGTTGAGTATAGTATAGAAGATATAAAACGTTCAGGAACATTGGGATGGCTTGCGCTTATTTTTTGCGGATTATTGATTTATGTAGGTCGAAAAAAAGGTGTGTTTAGCTTAATTTCTATTGGTGTAACAATACTTTTGATAACAAATCTTTTAGCGCCGATGGTTTTAAATGGAATAAATCCGATTTTTGCAGCAATTTTAGTGTGCTTACTTTCAACTGCTGCAACGATGTATTCAGTAGGTGGATTTAACTCAAAAAGTTCTTCTGCGGTTATAGGTACTATCTTAAGCTTGGCTTTTGCTAGTATTTTATCATTTATAGCTATGATAACAGCACATCTGACCGGTTTTGCAGATGAAACATCTATGTATTTGTTTACATCACATCCTGAATTAAATTTTATAAATATAACAATTGCAACGATGGTTTTGGCAACTCTTGGTGCTGTTATGGATGTTGCTATGTCTATTGCAAGTACAATTAATGAAATCTATGAAATTGATACGACAAAAGGCGTCAAAGACTTATTTAAATCCGGCATGAACGTAGGGCGCGATATTATAGGTACAATGGCAAATACTTTGATTCTTGTTTATATGGGCGGTTCTTTGCCTTTGTTATTACTTGCGAATAATATCGATTTACAAAAATTTATTAACTTGAATCAAGTTGTGACGGAAGTTGCGTCAGCATTGATTGGAAGTATTGCAATTGTTGTTTGTGTGCCAATTACGGCGATTATAGCGTCAGAGATGATTAAGCACACAAAGAAAAAAGAAGATTTAAATATAGATTTGTAATTATAAACTCTAAAATTAGCTTATAACAAATCATGCAGGCATAATATAAAAAGTCGTTGATTTTTTATATTTTTTGTGCTGTTGGTCTAAAAGCTAGATAAATAAAGTATTTTGAAGAAAAAAAGACTTGCATTCTAGGCTGGAGTTTGTATAATAGAATTTGTAAATAGAAGAAAGGAGTTTTAACAATGAACAAAGAAGAATTAGTACAAGAAATTTCAAAGAAATCTAAAGTTACTCAAAAAGAAGCTAATGAAGTATTATCAGCTTTAATTGAAACAGTTCAAAAAACAGTTTCTAAAGGTAAAAAAGTTACTTTAGTTGGTTTTGGTACTTTTGAACCTCGTAAGAGAGCTGCTAGAAACGGCAGAAACCCACAAACTGGTAAGGAAATCAAAATTCCTGCTAAAACAGTTCCTGTATTCTCTGCTGGTAAGAAATTTAAAGAAGTTGTTAACGGTAAGTAATTAACGGCTTTTAAAAAGTTTAAAGTCCTAATCACTTTTAAAGTGATTAGGACTTTTTATTGCACTTGATTAAAATGATATTTTTTTTAAATTAGATGTATAAAGGTGTTGTACTTTTTTGTACAATTTTTGGTCTAAATTGCGGTACGATGAAAGAAAACGTATTTGTTGTATATCCATCTGTAGAAGCAAAAATTTTACCATTATGCATATCAATAATTTTTTTACACAAATATAAGCCGATACCATGTCCAACTGTTGTAAATTTAGGGTTGTTTTCAGATGCACGTTCGAACAGATTTCTGCATTCGCGACTTGATAAACTTATGCCTTTGCTAGTGATAGAAAGTTTTAAACTATTATTTTCGTTTTCTATTTGAACAATAATTTTTTCGCCTCTATTTGAGTAGACAACAGCATTGCTAAGAAGATTTGTAACAACTTTTTTCATTTCTTCTTTATCAGCTTCAAGATTTGTATCTCCTTCTCCTGCTTGATAAACAAATGAAATATCTTTTTCTTTAGCTGTTTTAGCTACTTCTTCAAAACCTTGAATAACGATATCAACCAAGTCAAATTTTTCATAATACAGTGAATTTTTGCTATTTTCAAATCTATATGTATTAAGCACCATTGAAATCATAGTTAAAATATATTGGCAAGAATCAGTAATGTTGCTTAGGATTTCTTTTTGGTCATTGTTAATAATTCCAAATGTTCCTTTTTGTAGAAGTTCTAATCCGCGAAGTTGTGCAATTGTAGGGACTTTTAAATCATGAATCAGAGTTTCCATAAAGTATTCTTTTTGGCGTTCAATTTCTTTTTCAGCTTCAATATTTTCATACATAACAACTAAGTATTCTACATTGCCGTCATCGTCTAGTATAGGAGCCTTACAAACTCTACCCCAGAATGTTTTGTTAGGGAAAGCAATCAATCTTTCTGTAATAATTGGCTTTTTGTTTTTGTAGATTTCGGCTTCTTCTTTTTTAACAAAATCCAAATATTCTTGTTGAAAAATATCAGAAAGGACAAGTTGACGCATTTTTTCATTTTTTTGCAAATCTAAGATTTTTTCGAAAGAAGAGCTACCGATAATAAATTTATCGTTTTTATCTTTCATAAATGCATCAATCGGAACATTTTCCAGTATACATTTCATTTGTCTTTCTTTCTCTACAGCACGCTTGCTTGCATTATATTCAGCTGTAACATTTCTTGCAACAAGAAGTGTGCCATTCATTTTATTACTTACTGAAAAAGTTGGCGAAATCAAAATGTTATAATAATGAGGCTCATTCTCATATACTGTTCCGAAGAGTTTTACGGTTTTTTGTGTTCTTAAAACTTCTTTAAGTTTTTCAATCATAAGAGCACAAATCTCAGAGTTTTTAGGATTGTCTTTAAATAAATATTTTAAATCTTTACCTAAAATTTCTTCTCTTGTTTTGTTATGAACGTTACAAAGTATTTGGTTGCAAGCAATGATATTTAAATTAGTGTCTTGATACAATATAACGTCTGTTGATGAATTTAACAATGCTTCAAAAAATTTAAGTTTATTACTTAATTCGCTTTTTAAAACCATATTCAACTTAACATGTTTTAATACAAAAATTGAAACTGTAATAATTACAGTAATTAAACCCACAACGTCGTTTGTGGTTTGAAAAAGAACTATTAATGATATTACAAATATATTTAATATGATTAAATCTTTTAGAATACTCATCGTCGGATTTACACTTCTATTTGAGATTAACATATTTATACTACAAGAATACTAAAGTATTATAAATTACCTAACTGGGTAAATAGTTCTTTACAATTTTGATGTGATTTCTTTTAAATATTGTCTAATAGCTGGAATTATTAATAAATTTGGTTCTTGTGTGCATAAGTCGTCGAGGGTAATAACTCCTTGTCGCGTTTCACCGTTTTGTATTTGCAATAATCCTAACATAATTTTGTCATAAGGATTTTCGGATTTTTTTAGTTTTGCAATTTTTGATTTGGTTATACCAAGTGTCTTGTAGCATTCTGCAAGATTTAAATAATATTTAAAATTTAATCCATAAAGCTGAATAGCATCCTCAAAACAAATTCTTGCCATTTCAGGATAACCAATAAATGTATAAGTTTCACCTAAATTATTCTTAAAAATCGCAGTTGCTTGAGTGTTAGGGCTTAATTGAATAGCAATCTTAAACTCCTGTATAGCCGCATAATAAATTCTGTCTTTCAAATAATTAATTCCGACATTATTATGATAAAAAGCATCTTTGCCGGCATCAATTGTATATTTATACGGTTTTCGATAACCGGAACAAACCACAACAATTAACAATAAAAAAATAGTTAAAAACTTTTTCATTATAATTCGATTTCTAATCCTTCATAAGCCATTATCGCATCTTCAGAAGCATATTCTTCCGATAATAAGTCTAATTTTTCGTCATTGTATCCAGGGTCATAGTGGAAATAGACAAGTTTTTTTGCGCCTACTTGTTCTTTACAATCAAGTGCCATTTCAAAAGTCGAATGACCATAACCCTGTTTTGGAACGTAAATGCTCAAATAATCTTCTGTAGAATATTGTGCGTCATGGATAAGCAAATCGCATCCTTTAGCAAATTTAACCAATTTTTTATCACCGCCGGGATAGCTTTCTTTATCCGTTGCATAAACAAGAGTTTTACCTTTGTATGCAATTTTATAAATAAATACGCCGTTTTGAGGGTGGGCATAAGATTTGTAGCAAGTAATTACAACATCATCATCTGTGTAATCACCTTCTTTTAGGTCATTAACTCGCACAACTTTTGGCATTTCACCTGTTTTGAAAATTATGTAATTTGTTTCATTTAAATCCATTATCTTTAAATCAGCTGCAATATCGCCCAAGTCAAGAGGAAATGACTTTGTAAATAAAAGCTTAGCTAATTCACTTTCTAATGATTCGTTGTAATTGACTCCGCCCATTAAACACATTCTAGTAGATGCTAAATGGCATGGTCTAAAAAATGGAAAACCTTGAATATGGTCTAAATGGATATGACTTAATAAAATTGTACATTTTACAGGAGTTCTATCCGTAATTGTTGTACCTGATTCAATATATTTGTGCATAAGTTCATTGCCCAAGCTAATTAAACCTGTACCGGCATCTAAAATAATTAAATGCCCTCCAACACGAACTTCTACGCAAGATGTGTTTCCACCGTATTTTAAAAATCTTTTATCCGGAACCGGATAGCTGCCTCTTATTCCTCTGAATTTGATTTTAAACTCGTCCATTCTTATTCTCCATAATATTTTAATTCAAAACTTGCGTTTCTGTCGTTTTCTTCACCATACAATCTTTCAGTACCCATAAGTCTGAGTTTTGAACGTGATTGTATGTCTTTTAAATTAGTTTCTTTCAAATAAACATCAACTAGAGTTCTTTGTTTATTAGAATTTATATTAATAACTCTGAATGCATTAGGATAAGTAACCAAAGATGGACATGCTACAACCAGCATATTATTATCTTGGATAATTTTAGTTGTATGATAATGTCCTTGTAAAACAATTACAGGATTTTTGTGCGACTTGAGTAATTTTCTTACTTCATATTCATTAATCATCTTATGATTTGGACTAGAAAACGGCTCTATAATTGGAACATGCGAGCATACAATTACAGTATCTTTAGCATGTTCTTCCAATTCTTGAGTAAGCCACATAAATTCTTCATTAGAGATTTCACCGTTTGAAGTTAATTTGTAGTCAATAATAGAATCTAAACAAATAACTCTAAATCCTTTTTTAGGTGTAAATGCGTAATAAATATTTTCTTGCTGCATATTGTCATTGTTTGCAGCAAGTGTTGATAAGAATTTCTGTTTTGTAAGTGGCCCGTCAATGCTGATATCATGATTGCCATCAATTGCATACCAAGGATAGATCAAATTATTTGTATGAGAAATAAATTTTTCCAATTCACTTACTTTTGGTTTATTAACCAAATCACCTGTAAACATAACAAAATCATAAGGTCCTGATGTATTTATTTGAAAAATAACATCATCCAAAAGCTCTGGAGATTTTTTCAGAAATTTATATGAAGTATTTTCTTCAAATGATGAAAAATGCGCATCACTAACTTGTGCAACCCTTAAATTATTGTTTGCTGCAGTACAAACTTGTGAACCTATTGCACACGCAATTAAAAGAGTTAGGACACAATTAATTATTTTTGAAAAAAATGATTCTTTTTTACGTTTATATCGCTTCATAATTAACTATTATACCAAATAACCTCAATTGTGTATAGTTATTTACACATATCCGATATAAGGCAAGTTGCGGTAATAGCCGTCATAGTCTAAGCCATAACCTACAAGAAATTTATCATCAATTTCAAAACAATAATAATCTGCGTCAATTTCTACTTCTCGTTTAACTTTTTTATCCAATAATGAACAAAAATTCAAACTTTTTACTTTAAAATTATGATTAATAAAATCTACTAAAAATTTTGCAGTATGTCCTGTATCAATAATATCTTCCACGATTAAAACATTTTTAGCGTTCAAGTCAGGTAGAGAAATATCAACCGCGTTCACTTTTCCTGTAGACGCAAAACCTGAACCGTAGCTAGAAAGTCTTATAAATTCCATTCTAAGAGGCATTTTTAAATGTTTTGATAAATCTACCATAAACATCACAGAACCCTTTAAAACACAAATCAAATAAAGTTCTTCTTGACCGTAGATGTCATTCAATTTAGCTCCCAAATCTGCAATACCTTTTTGAATAGCATCTGCGCTAAACAAAACTTTTAAATCACTTTCAGTTATCATTTTCATATTAAATCACCTCTAAAACGTGTGTTGGATTGATTTTTACTCCGATTTTACTGCTTATACCTACGCCAAACACCCATAAAACTTCTTCTTCGTTGCATAAAAGCATTATTTTATCGCGATTATGCCTTGAAACACCCTTGGAATTCAAGTATTTTTTCAACTTCATTGTACCTGTCATTCCAAACGGGCTTATAATATCACCATCTTTTCTATAGCGCAAAGTAAGTGGAAATTTAACTTTAGATAAATCCACGTAAGCAAAATTTGATGTTGATTCAGGAAAAACAAAAAATTCCTTCTCTTCAAAATTCTTTATTGTTAAAGTTTTGTCACCAAATTGATATTCACCTTCACCATTGACTAAAATTGTCAAATCCTGCTTTGCGTCAGTTTCCTGTCTTTTGTGAGGAATAGGTTCAACTATTTTATCATCTGCGTAAAGCCAAAGAGCAGTCGCAAGTGATTTTGTTGTACCGTTTTTCTGCGTAACATTAGATTCAATAAACTCATAAAGCTCATTAATTTTTTTAAAATCATAATCTAAGTCTAGCATTTGTACATATTCATGTAAAAATCTTAATTTTGCAGGCTTAATAAGTTTTCTATATTCGGAAGAAATAATTTTATCGCCGTCAAAAATTTTACTTCTTAAAGGTTTTAAATATTCTTCAATTATTTCATTGTCGTTATTTGCATTTACAGCTAAAATATTCAGTGCATCTTTTACGTTTTCATTAATTTTTTCTAATGTCGGAATTACATTCAGTCTTAAATAGTTACGTTTATAAGCTGTATTTGAGTTTGAAGAATCGTTGTTTGGAGAAAGATTGTGTTCATTACAATAATCAACAATCTCAACCCTTCTTGTTTTTAATAATGGTCGATAAAAACATTTTCTTCTTTCTGAAATTCCTTTTAAACCAACAATTCCTGTTCCTTTAATAATACGATATAAAACAGTTTCTGCATTATCGTCTTTGTTGTGAGCCGTAAAAACAGCATCTGCGTCAAATTCTTCAAATGCTTCTTCAAAAAATTCATAACGAGCAATTCTCGCATCATTCTCAGTTTTCTTCAAACCTTTTGGCGCTTCTTTTAGGTAAAATTCAAACCCTTTACTGCATGCAAAAATTCTGCAAATTTCCTGCTCTCTTAAAGATTCTTCACCGCGCCAATTATGATTAAAATGCGCTGCAACAACGGTCATTTCAAGAAAATCAGGCAATTGCTTTAATTCGGATAAAATATTTAAAAGACACATGGAGTCATAACCTCCCGAGAAACCAACAATAATTGTTTTGTCTTGAAGATTATATTTTGTAATAAAATCCGCAACCCTTTGGGTTACCGCGTCCATACGCCCTCCAATTACCCCATTCTTCTTATTTCTGCTTGAATACCGTGCTTAATTTCAACCGCATCTACACCTAATTGGTCAAGCACTTTCATCGCCAAAGAATCAGGTTCTTCTGTAATTGCAATCAATAAGTCAACTGCTTCAATTTTTTGTTTATTGGATTTTTTTGCTAAAAGCCAAGCACGTTCTAATACTTTTTTTGCACGATTTGTAAAAACAATTTCTTTATCAAAATATTCGTTACCGTACCCTACAAGCCCTTCAACAACAAGCCTTGCATCTTTCATATTAATTTCTAAATCATTAAGAACCTCAAACGCAATACTTGTACCTTCTGCAATAATACCAAGTAAAAACATTTCTGTCCCTACAACATTTCTACCGATTCTACGAGCTTCTTCTTTAGCAAGCTTCATAATAGTTAGAACTTCCGGCATCTGCTTCTCAATCGGCTTCAATATATCTTCTGATAGTTTTTCAGAATTTATGCCGAGCGATTTAATAACATCGTAAGCCAAGCCTTTTTTGTTCTTTAAAACACTCAAAACTATGTGCTCAGGAGTGATTACTGATGAGCCTAATTCTTTTGCGGTTTGTAACGCAGAATTCATCATAAAAAATGCATTCGGTGTAAATATAATTTTCTTATCTTCATATTCTGCTTGTCTTGATTGTTGTTCGGCAAGTTTTTGTTCAAAATTCTGAGCATTTAAACCAAACTTGTTAATAGTTTGAATAAGTTCAGGACTTGCGTTTTCCAAAATTGACGCCATTATCTGTTCTGTACCCAAAATTTCGTAACCTGCTGCAGATAATTTTGAAACAGCACCCTCCAAAACTCCGGATAAGGCTTCGCCTTCATAAACAGCTTCAAAACTGCTCTTGTTCTCATCTTCGTCGACGGATTCCGGGTGCTCTAATCGCTTGATTTTCTTTTCAACAAGCTTTGTTAGAATATCTTTCGAATTGTATGTATTAAAATCAAAACTTGATAAAATTGCTTGAATATTTGAATTCTTATCATTTATTACGGATAAAAACAAATGCTCAAACAGAATATTGTTGTTACCTGATTTGTTTGCTAAATCAAGTGTATGTTTCAAGATTTCTTTGAAAGAGTGGCTAAAAGGAATGTTTTCAACGTTTTTAGAAGTTTTGATAACATATTTATCAATCTCTTTTTCCATTGCTTCCGGAGTAACACCATACATTCTAAAAAGCTTTAAAGATACGCCTTTTGCTTCATTCACAAGCGCAAGCAATAAGTGTTCAGGCTTAACTTCTGAACAACCCATTTCTTTTGCGAGTCTTTGTGCTTCACTTACAACGTTAACCGCTCTTTCAGTAAATCTTTCAAACAAAACTATTATTCCTCGTCTTCGTCATCTTCTAATGATTCAATGTAGTTGCAAACTCTGTTGAATTCGTCTTCATCTTCAATGCTTTGGAAATAACCGTCAGCATCTTCGCCTTCACCTTCTTCAACATATTCCATGATGATAACTTCTGCATCTTCATTTTCAGCATCTTCTATCGGAAGTAATAAAGCATAAGTTTTATCTTCAAAATCAATTACATCATAAATTTCACATTTTGTTGAAACGCCGTCTTCATCGGTAATTTCTACGTAGTTTTCTAATTCTTCACTCATAATCATTTCCCCAAATATTGTTCTAGTATCACACAGGCACTTTCCATATCGACAAGTCCCTTATTTTTTCTGAAATCTACTTTCCTACTACGAAGCCTTTCTTCTGCTTCTTCGGAGGTTAGTCTTTCATCTTCTAATATTATATCAAAACCAATTAATTTTTGTGAAAAATCTTGACAATCTTTTGCTTGACTGCCAAAAGTTCCGTCCATATTTATTGGAACACCTACAACAATCTTTTCAACGCGGTTTTCTTTGGCAATTTTTACAATATCTGCAATTGCTTTTTCTTCCGGAACTCTTGATATAAACGAATGTGGAGTCGCAATAACTTGTAAATAATCACTTAGTGCAATTCCAATTCTTTTTGTTCCGACATCAAGCGCCATAACTTTATGCATTATCAACCCACCTTGCTTCAATACTTGATATTATCATATCAAGCTGCAAAAGTTGAAAATCGTCAACATTTGGTTGCATTTTCTTTTCAAAAACATTTGCTGTTTTTCTTTGATTTTTCAAAATATAACGTTTTCCGACATAATATTCGTAAATACTCTTTCTTATAATATTTGTTAAGAATGCGTAATTTGAACCAAGAGAATAGAAAATTTCTGCTAATTCTTTATCACCTTTTAGCATTCTTAAATATGCAGCTATATTAAAAGTAATCAATTTGTAAGCAAGTTCTTTTGCTGTATAAATACTATCGAAATTATCGGCAATAAACTTATCTAAATCTACATCAAAATTATTTGCCTTATATTCACTTGAAAGTTTATTAATAAATGCTTTAAATTCTTCTGACGTAATTTCGTCAAAAAACCAATTTTGAACATAATCGCTCAAACACAACTTATCGACATCTTTTTGATTAAGTTCTCTTTTTTCAATGTATAAATTTGGTTTTTCAGGTTCAATATCAAGTAAAATGCTTTGCCAACAAACATATTCATAAGGAATAGGCTCATTATTTGTATGCGAACCTTCTTCAGCTTGGTCAATCAAATATTTTGCAACACTTGCATTAATTTCATATTTTTCTTGATAATTATAAAATTTATCAATAATTTTGAAAAAATCACGCTCTGTCATTGAATTAAATCCAAAGGAGTCTAGAATTCCATAGCGTGGATTTGTAACAATTGCCAAGAATTGCAAAGTTTTGTTTGCTCTAATTCTAGAGAACACAATTCCCATATTTCCATGTCCATCAGGAAATGAAACATAAACTTTATATGGTTTAGATTCTCTTAAAATATTTTTATAAAATTCTTCTGTATTGTCTACACGAATTCCGGACATTTTAAGTTCGGAAATAGCTTTGTTAATTCTACCCAACAAATTTTCCGGAGCATATTTTTTTGCGTTTTCTAATGCGTGATATGCCAGTTGAGATTTTGAACGTCCTAATATTTCAAGCGCCACATTACCGACCTCTGTATCAATGTAGAATAAAAATACAGGAATTAAGATATTTGCTAGAGCATCGTTAGCGTAATCTTCTTCTAAAGACTTAATCAATATAATCTTGTCGTTATCGCTAATTGAGCTTAAAAAGTCCATAAAATCAATTTGAGCTTCCGGATTCATAATTGCTGTATCAAGAAGTTGTTTAGTTTCTTTATTAATTAATTCATTAAACTGCTCAAAATAACCGCTAATTACGTCATAGTCAATTTTGTTGCCTAAATCTTTAAGCATATTAAAAGCAATCATTTTTATATGGTCGCCATACTCAGGAGCTTTAATTACATTCCATAATTCATTGTTAAGAGTTTCTTTGTCTATTAATTCTGTTAAAAGCCAGCAAATAATAAGAGCTTTTTGTTCTGATGCATTAATCAATTCTTTTATCAAAATATCAAGAACTGTTTTTTTATCTTCTATCATCTTTAAATCAGTCAACAAAGCTGAATTCGGTTGAGAAGATGTAGAAAGTGCTGATATAGTTGCGAGTATTTCTGCTTTAATTTGAATTTTATTCATAAAACCCTCTTTTGCCAATATTATTTAAACTTCTCTCTAACAAGCAAAAATCAATACTTGCTAGTTTAGATTGTACATTAAAATTTTGGTTTTCGCAATTGTTAATCAATCTGTAATACATAAAATAAAAGTGTAAATTTTTGTAAAGATTTATCCAAAAACACTAAAGTTTTTTAAGAAAGTGCCGATATATATATCAAAGAATAAAATATCGGAGGAATTATGGCAATTTCAGGCTCATTTAGTTTATCACAAGCAACTACATCGCAATCTTATGCGTATAAATGTTGGTATAATTATAACTATGGTGGTAATACAATGGGAATTTCGGCTAAAGACATGGGCGAAATTACCCAGACTTGGAATACAGAGTTAACAAAATGGCGTGCTACAGCCAAAACATCACAAGATGAAAACAAGTATGAAATTGCCGATGATGATTTAAATACGGCAAAAAATAATGCCAAAAATACCATTAAAGACGAAACAGGGTATAATGGTAAAAAAGGTAAAATGGCAACAAGAGCTGCCGTTGATGTGGGTGTTTCGGCTTTTGGTGCAGTGGTTAGTTCTACTGCTTGGGGCAATGGTTTAGGGCAATCTGTAGCACAAATAGGAAAGACTTCTTGTAATCCTACAGGAAAGACTTCTGCTAGTTTTGTTATTGCAGCACCGCTAGCACTAGCTGTCGCAACAACTTATATGGCTAAAAAACCTAATAAAGATGCAAAGGAAGCTTGTGATGAATTGCAAAATTCAATGACAGATGCCCAAGCATCTTTAGCTTCAGCTCAGGGTGACATGGAAGACTATGCTAGTAATGTTGAAGAGCTTACAGATGAAGCTACAGCACAAAACGAAGACGCTAATGCTTCAATTGAAGACGATAAAACAGAATTTGATATGTATAAGGCTTCTTATGATGCTTTGATGGAAAAAGTTAATTCTGGTGAAACATTGACTGAAGATGAACAAAATTTACTAAAAGAACTGGTTCCATTGATGCAAAAATTGGGCGTTAGTATTCAAGATACTTCTGATGAGGCTACTGATATTGTTGGTACATTACATGAGGAAATCGGTACTTATCAAGAAGGGTATGATGACGCAGCTGCAACTATGGCAGAAGTTGAAGGCGTAACCGATTACGCCGAAGGCTTTGATAGTGCAACTAGAACCATGTGCTATGTAGAAGCGGCAGCGCAAGGTCTTAATGCCGCTAGTGGTACTCAAGCGGCAATAAAAGCAACTTCTGTTGCAACATCTGGTTCTTGGGCCTTTGGTGCAACTGCATGGGCTTGGGCTTTTGCTGCTATGGGGTATGCAGGTGCTGCAATGAGTGGTGTTGGAACTGCTCAACAAATTAAATGGGCGAAAGACGTTGGCACAGAAATAGATATGCGTAAGGAAACACAAAGTCTGAATGTCGATACTCAAGCTATGTACGATGAAAATATTGATGTTTACGCAGGTCAGCTCGAAAACGTAGAGGATCTTGAATTAGAAATTCCGGATGATATAGAAGCTCCGGAAACTCCTGAAACTCTAACCGGTGAAAATGGTACACCTGTAACAACATCTTCTGATAATCCATTCGGACAACCTGTAGCACAAAGTGCAAACGGTACAACAACAGGTAGTGTAACAAGCAATACTGCAAACAATCAAACAGACGATAAGAAAAAAGACAAAAAAGTCTAACACAAATGTGCACCCTCTCCACGGGGGAGGGTAGAATTTCAAGCTGAGAGCTATGCTCGAAGATTAGAAATTCGGGTGGGGGCTGATTATGTTTAAAGAATATAAAAGCAAGTAAAGCCTCTCTCCTACGGAGAGAAAGAATTTCTTAATGAAAGGGCTTAAAGTTTTTCAATCGCTTAAGCCCTTGAATTTAGAAATTTAAGAGAGGGTGTTATAAAACAGAAGATTAGAGCGAAACATAGTAATTTGAGTGTGGTTTGATAAAATAAAAAGAATATAAAACCCTCTCCCGCCTTCGGCACCCTCTCCATGTAGAATTGATAAAGGAGAGGGGTGCAAAAGCGTTCAATTTAATATAGCAAGCAAGTAAAGCTTCTCTCCTTCGGAGAGAAAGAATTTCTTAATGAAAGGGCTTAAAGTTTTTCAATCGCTTAAGCCCTTGAATTTAGAAATACAAGAGAGGGTGTTATAAAAAACTAATCCACATCAATCGGGCTTCTTTGGATTAAATTAATAGCTTCTCTTGCTGTAAATACCAAATCTTCCGGTATATTAGAAATTGTACAGAATTGTCTTAAAACATCAATTACACGTTTGAAGCATCTTACAATATCGCCTTCGCCCATATCAACCTGATCAATAATATCATCCCATTCAGAACCGTTTACCCACATTTCAATTAATGGTGAATAGTAGCCATTAATATACATAGGGTCTTCCACATCGTGATGTTTTTGTTTCTTTTCTAAATCTCGACGGATATCTTTAATCTTATTCAAACGTTTTCTAACAGTTGGAGAAAGTGGAAGTTGTGAATATAAATCCGCTCTCATATCTTCTGTTGTAATTGCGCAAACAACACTTGCGAGTTCTGCCGGAGTTAAATTATCTAAAACACCTGAGAAAATAATTTGCGCCAAGAATAATTCGTTTTCTGAACGTAATTGTGAGATAGTAACTCCGCGTTCAGTCGGATAATTGTCTACAATATAACCGTAATCAATTAAAACAGCTCTATGAGATAAGAATTTATTCCAGAAAATATCCTTCTGTTTTTCAATTTCTTTGTCCAAGTTTTTTTGCTTTGAAACGTATCTGTTCAATAAATCAATTGTTTTCATGTGCTTTTTGAACAATTTACATGTATCACATTGATAAGAATGCATTTTTTCAAGCATAATTTTGTTTTGACGTCCAAATTCTTGAGCTTCTTCCGTCAGAGGTCTGTTTTTTTTCTTTTCTTGTTTTTGAATAGTCTTAAATACGCGTCTATTCTGGACATAAATATCGCGGATTTTGTTATACTCTAATAAATCCTCATTAGTGCGTTTATAACAACAAACAAACGCATTACATTCGTTAATTTTCTCGTTAATTTCATCGTGTAATAAAATCAAAGGTTCAATTCTGGAATTTGATGAAAAATATCCAAAACTCTTAAGTACAAGCTCTTTTGCTTCTTCTAAAGTAAATCTTTGAAGCAAATTCAAAACCATAGAATAGCTTGGTGAGAATTTACTTTCAAGCGGATTAGCATCGCTCAAAACAAGTTCTGCAACTTCTTCCGGCGTTTGGAACGGTGAGCCGACAATTGTAACATAACCGATTTCGTCCATTCCGCGTCGTCCTGCACGCCCTGACATCTGCAAAAATTCGCTTGGTGTAAGAATTCTGTGTCCGCTGTCAGTACGCTTGCTAATTGAACTGATTACAGTTGAGCGCGCCGGCATGTTGATACCTGCAGCTAATGTTTCAGTCGCAAATACAACCTTAATCAAGCCCTTTTGGAAAAGTTTTTCAACTAACATTTTCCACCCCGGAAGTAATCCGGCATGATGCGAAGCTACACCTTGCAATAAATATTCTATATGCTTATTTTTATAAAGATATGGGTTTTCTGCAACATAATCATCTATAATTTGCTTGATTTCTGCCTGTTCTTGAGGTGTTACTAGGCAAAGTGATGCACAATTTTCCATTTGTTCATCACACCTTTTACGAGAAAATGTAAAATAAATTGCCGGTAGCATATCTTTTTCTTGTAAATTTCTTACAACGTCTTTAACTACATTTCTTTTTTGCACAGCCTTGCCGCGTTTAAATTCTTTCTTTTCAGGTTTGATTTTTTTATTCAAAGCTCCGCTTGGTGTAAGCAACGGTAATAAATTATTCGGTTGCGATGAGTCAAAATAATAAAATCTTAAAGGCACCGGTCTGAAATCGGTATTGATTAATTCGGTTTTTGAATGAACAGTATTAATCCAATCAGTTAATTTATCGGCGTTTGCAACTGTTGCAGAAAGCGCAATAATTTGAACATTTGTCGGACAATAAATAATACTTTCTTCCCAAACAGT
>CAKVJE010000036.1 GCA_934754735.1 uncultured Candidatus Melainabacteria bacterium | reverse complement strand
TGAATGCTACGTTTCTAACTCTGTTTGCTTCTGCAATAAGAACTCTTTTCTTTGCTGACTTAATGTTTGCCATTTTATTTTTTCCTTTCACTTTTGGTAATTTGTTTATGTTAATGACTCAAAAACAAACCACCTATCACTTGAGGATAGTGAGTATTTTTATTTTAATAATAAAAAAAACGTTTGTAAAGGTTAATATTAAGATTTATTTATGCTTTTTTTATTTCTGTCAAAGTTGGGTCTAACAAGCGTCTACCAATGTTATCAAAATTAATAGAGAACAATGTTTTGTTACCGTATTTAATCATTTTTTCAACAACACCGGTACCGTATTTTGCGTGAGTAACAGTATCCCCTTGTTGTATAGGATCGCTCATGACAATGTCCTCCTGTGGAATATCAGCTTCGTAAACCGGAACTATAGGAGTTGAAGCATTTCGAGTTTCTAAAATTTCCTGCTCTTCATCTTCTTTTGTCTCGATTATAGGTTGTGCATCCTGTATCTCTTCCAGAATACCATCTTCCTCATCAGAATCTGCTAACTCTTCTAACACAGAATCATCTTGTATTTCTTCTAAAACACCATCTTCGTCACTATTAAGTTCGTCAATAAAATCCAAATCAGAATCAGAAATATCGTCATCTTTTCTAGTCGTAAATACTTTATCAACATCCTTAACTATCTGCTCATCAGCGCTTTCGTCAAGCTCTTTTTCTTCTTCCAAATCCACGATAATGTCATTGTCATCCATATCATCAGGATTTAGTTCTGTAATTTCTTCAAAGGTATCAGCATTAAGTTCTTCTAATCCAATATTATCAGAATCGTTATTTAATTGCATAACGCTGATTTCATTTTCTTCTTGAGTTGGAAGCAGTTCTTCTTCCGGTTCTTCAAATTCAGGTTGTTCTTCCAATTCTAAATTGATATCGTCATCCAGTTCAATTTCTGTTTCATTGTCTTGAACGCTATCAAGTTCTTTTTCTTCTAAATCTTCTGCCTTGAAAGCAACTTCTTCAAAGTTTTCTTCCTGCAATTCATTAATTTCTAAAGCTTCCTCTTCAAGTTCTTCATCCAAAGAAATTTCTTCAACATTTTCAAAATCTTCTGTTGGTACATAATCTTCGATTAATTCTTCTGATTGATGAACTTCTGTTGAGAAAGATTCTGCTAAAGGTATTTCTTCAACTTCATTATTTTGCAGTTCCAAATCTACTTCTGAAAAAGCCGATGTTTCAAATTGCGTAGCATTATCATCTTCTTCAACTACTTCCGGTATTTCTTCAACGATTTTTTGAACAGCATTATTTTCGTCTTCTGAGTCATCAAACATGTTCACTGCAGTCGGAGCTACAAGATTTTCTGTGGCCTTACTTATTACATCATTAGATTTTTCTTCTATATTTGCTAAAATCTCTTCGTCAGAAATTCTGTTTTCAGCTTCTTCTTCAAAAACTTCTTCTTCCGCTTCTTCAATTTTTTCGCTTTGCTCTAATTCATCAATTTCTGAAGAAGTTTCTATCGGAGCAATATCATCTTCTACAATATTTTCAAGCTCTTGTTCCAAGTTGTCATCAGTTTCTTCAGTTTTCGCGATTTCAATCGTATCATTTATTTGTTTTATTGGAGAAACTAATGGTATATAATTTGTTGCTTCTCCGGCAATCAAATATGTATTTTTAGGCATTGTCTTTAAAAAAGTGCTATATATATTAAAGATTTCATTATTTGCTATTGAAGGTGTTACAACAAAATTGTCAAACACATTTTTTATGTCATTTAAGTATTTGAATCTTGAATGAGTTACAAATGTTGTAGCAATATCATTTGTTAAAATATCTTTGATATTCTTTTTGCTAACAGTATTTGCAAGCTCCAATAAAACCTGTGTATCATCACTCATTGCTTCATAGATAAATGATAAATATCTGTTCATAAATGCGCTATCAAGCTTTGATAAATCAATAATAGTACATTTAGAATTTAAGTAATGTTTAAGACTGTCAACTTCCTTTTTGTTTTTTGCAAAATACCCAAGTCTATCAAATTTTGTCAATTTGTTTTTTAGAACCAAAAGCTTGAAAACATGAGATTTATCAACCATATCGTCAACAATGGATTTCAAAGCTTCAAACGGTACAAACGGTACAGTTTTTGAATACTCTGATAAATCTTTGAATATTTCTATAATTAAAGATTTACTATCAGCAGTTGCATCATTCAAACAATCTTGGTACATAAAAGCAAGAGATTCTGTATTTAATGGTAGTTTAAAATCAACGCCGGCTACGAGTTTTTTAGCATCTATGATACCCAGTGTATCAATAATAACCACATTCTTATCCAAATTGTTAAACTGTTTAACCAGATTTCTAACAATTAGATTATTAGAAATTTTATCATCAATACTCATCAATATTTTTTTATCAAATGCGGATGAGTCGATTGTTATATTTAAATCAGAACTTTGAGTTTTACCAATAATTATAGGGCTGTTTGCTTTAATAGAGTTGCCTAGAATTTCAAATGTAAATTCTTTAATTTCTGCTTCTTTTGAAGGTAAAGTTTTATCGTAATTCAACAATGAGCCGTCATACAAAAATAAGATTTTTGCATAACCGATTGAATTTTCGCCGGAACGTTTTAGCTGAATTACTTGTGCAATGTAGTTTTTTTCTATGCCATCAATTTGGATAAATGATGATAAGCAGATAGTTTCATCAGCTTCAAATTTAACAAACCCATCTCTTACTTCTAAAATTCTCATACTGAAATCCTACCATGAACATACCAGTTGATATATATTTTGTTACAATTTGCAAACTTTTTATTAAGTTTTGTAACAATTAATTTCCCTCCTGAAATTATAGCTTTTTTATATACTTTAATAATACATAAGACATTAACAAAAGTTAGACACAAAGAGAGAGAAAGAGAATTTTAAACCTTCCTCTAAAAAAGGAAGGTTTTTATTTTGAAAATTTATTTAATTTGACATTATTTTTTTAAATAGTTAACAAGCCCTTCTAGTGCCAATATGTAACTTTGTTCTTTGAAACCTACGACTTGCGCCACGCAAACTCCTGATAACAGAGATGTATGTCTGAATTCTTCTCTGGCATGAATATTTGTCATATGAATTTCAACAGTCGGAATTTGAACCGCAGAAATCGCATCACGAATTACAACACTAGTATGAGTGTAACCGCCGGCATTTATCAAAATCCCGTCATAGTTACCCTTAGCAGCTTGTATTTTATCAACAATTTCACCTTCGTGATTGCTTTGCCAAGCTTCAACTTCAGCTCCAAGTTCTTTACCTCTGTTAATAACAGAAGTTTCAATGTCTTTAAGAGTAGTAGAACCGTATTTTTCAGGTTCTCGAGCACCAAGCATATTTAAATTTGCACCATTTATAAGTAAAATTTTCATAATTAAATCCTTATAATTATTCTGTTTCCGTACAGAAGAGGAAAACCACTATTCACTATTCACAATATTTATTATACAATATACACAATAAGAATGCGAGGACAAAAATGATTAATAAACGTTGGTATGATAGAGATCCTATTCTAAAAGAAGCATTAGAGCTTCTAAGACTTTCACCTGATGAAACAAAAACTGAAGCTGCTGAATTTATGCTTCAATTACAAGAACAAGTTGCCGGTGAAGTAATTGAACACGTTTATGACATTATTAACACATATCAAGGTAAAGGTAATCGTTGGTATGATAACGATCCAATGATGTTAAAAGCAGTTGAATTATTGAGAAATGCGCCTCCAAAAGTTCAGAGAGTTGCAGCGCTAAAACTTCTTATTGCGTTAGAACAAAAGAATTTTGAAGGAGTTGAAATCTAAAATGAAAGATGTTCAAAATCAATCAGATAACCGCGGAGTTGACATTCAAAAGGTTGGTATTAAAGGGATTGAGCTTCCTTTAATCATCCAGCGTAAAGACAAAGAAGATATCGTTATTTATTCTAGCGCAACTGCCGGAGTTTCTTTACCTGCACACTACAAAGGCACACACATGTCGCGCTTTGTTGAAGTTTTAAACGAATGGCGCAGTAAAAATACGCTTGGCGTAGATATCAAAGGTTGCGTAGAAGCTATAGTCAAACGATTAGAAGCAAAAAGCGGTTATTTAAAATTTGATTTTAAATATTTTATCGATAAAAAAGCTCCTGTTACCGGAATTTCTGCCCCAATGTGTTATGATTGTTCTTTTGAAGGAGTTTTGGATAATTATGGAGAAGAAGACGAAGAATACAGATTTTTCCTTTGTGTAAAAGTTCCTGTAACAACTCTGTGTCCTTGTTCAAAAGAAATTTCTGATTTTGGCGCTCACAATCAAAGAGCAATTGTATCAGTAAAAATTACATATCCGGAAGACGAACATATTTGGCTGGAAGATTTAATTAGAAGCATTGAAAATTGCGCATCTTGCGAGCTTTATTCATTACTAAAACGTGAAGATGAAAAATATGTAACAGAACACGCATACAAAAATCCAATGTTTGTAGAAGATGTTTTGAGAGACGTAGTTCTATTACTTAGAAATAATGATATTATTGATTCATTTGAAGTCGAATGTGAATCATTAGAAAGCATCCACAACCATTCTGCTTGGGCTTATCAAGCCGAAGGTTTATAATAAGTTTTTATACACATTCAGCACAAGATGCATTTAGAGCTTTTAAGTTAAGAGGCAATAAATCTTTTTTCTTTGCTCCCAAAACTTTTTCAACCCCTTTTGCTAAGTATTCTTTTGTCACAATATCGCAAACAGAAGCTAAAACACCCAATGAAACTACATTTGTAACTTTGCTTGTGCCTAAATCATTTGCAAGCTTTGTCATTGGAGCAAATACATATTTAATATCATCTCTAGGACGAGTTTCAGCAACAAGAGTTGAATTTGCAACAATTGTTCCACCCTTTTTCACTCTTTTAACAAACTTATCAAAAGACTGTTGGTTCAAAACGATAGCGTAATCCGTATCTTGTTTATGAACAGAACTAACTTCTGTATCTGATACAACAATTTCACAATTAACAGTGCCACCTCTCATCTCTGCACCATAGCAAGGATACCAAGTTACGTTTTTGCCTTCAAGCATAAATGCGTTAGCAAGAACTGTACCAGCTAAAAGAACACCCTGTCCACCAAATCCGGCAAATATAAAATTAGTTTCCATCGCAACCTCCCTGTGGCAGACTAAAAAATCGTATCCCCACATAAAACTTCTTTTAATTGTAATATACCACGAAATTTATACTTGAACAAGATTAAGTTTATAACTCTTTAAGCTTTTGTTATAAAAACTTGCATTTTTATTAAAGATTATTTTAAACTAAATATATAAAAACATTAAGGAGAAAGAATTATGAAATTTTTACACACAATGGTTAGAGTAAAAGATATTGAAAAGTCTTTAGCGTTTTATACTGATGTATTAAATATGAAACTTGACCACAAAAAACGTTTAGAAGATTGCTGGTTATACTTTTTAACAGATGAAGAAAACACTTGTCAAATTGAATTAACATATAATGATGAAACACCTGATGGTGGTTATGAATTAGGAAGTGGCTTCGGACATTTTGCTTTTTCTGTTGATTCATTGGATGAATTTACAAAAAAAATTAACAAACTTGGCTATTCATATCTTTATCCACCATTCGACTTAAATGGTAAAGAATCAAAAATAGCTTTTATTAAAGATCCTGACGGCTATGAAATAGAACTAATTGAAAAAGTTAATTGGTAACATTTCTTAACAAACTCTTTTTAAAAAGGCAATTTTCTTAAACTTTTCAACTTTATATATATGTAAGTAAAATAAGGTTAAGAAGTAAGATTTAGGAGGCAATTATGAATATTGCAGTAAGAAAATTGGCAATGCTTGAAAAAAGTATATTAGAAAGAGAAGAAGCAGCTAAATTTGAAGGTTACGTTTCTTCACCAATTGATCCAACTTTCAAAAAAAAAGTTATGGAATTAATGGAGAAAGTTAGAGTTCTTTGAAAGAAGCTAGTCTAGCAAGCTCTCTAAAGTCAGCATTTTTATTTATTAACTCGTTAAACTCTGAGATATCGACTATCTCGGAGTTTTTCATAAATGCGATTCTATCTGCATTCTTAATTGTAGAAAGTCTATGCGCTATTGCAATAATTGTTTTTTCGCCTTTTAAAGACATAAGAACAGAACAAATTTCATCTTCTGTTTTTAAATCAAGCGAGGAAGTTGCTTCATCCAAAATTAAAATGTCAGGATTTGAATACAACGCTCTAGCAATTGCCAATCTTTGTTTTTGTCCTTGTGAGAAACCATTTGAATCCACAAATGGATTTGCTTCAATTCCCTCTTTATAATTTTCTAAAATAAAATCATATAATTGAGCTTTTTTTAATGCTTCAATTACACGCTCATCCCAAATTTCAGAACAGCCATAAGCAACATTTTCTTTAATAGAAGCATTTATCAACGAAACTTCTTGAGGAATGTAACCAATTCTTAGTGAATTTTCCTGTGGCTTTCCGTCAATTAAAATTTCTCCAGATTTTGGAGTCAAAAGTCCGGCAATAATATCAACAAGAGTTGTTTTTCCGGTTCCTGAAAGTCCTGCTATTCCTAAAAATTCACCTTTGTTTATCATTAAATTGATATTTTTAAGAATAGGTTTATCTTTTTCATATTCAAAATAGATATTTTTTAATTCTAAACTTTTATTGAATTCTGCAAATATAGGTTTTTGTGGCTCTTTTACATTTTTTATATCTAAATCGTCGCATATTGTTAAAAACTCGTTGACAATTGGTAATGCAGAATTTATACCATTTAAATTTACTTGAATTCTGGATATAGTTGGAGCAAGTCTAAAAATAGCAGAAACAATTATTGCAAAAGATGCTATAAGTTTATCCGGTTCTGTGTAATTTTGATAAGAAATTACAGCCAACAATACAAATAACAAAAGAATGATAAACGGTTCTGTTACATAAGGAGGAATTGAATTCAAAAAAGAAGTCTCAATACAAACCCTGTAGAATTGTGTGATTGCGCTCAAATAATTCTCAAAAAAGTATTTTGCATTATTTGAAATTTTTACATTTTTAATACTTAATAAAACATCATTTGACTTTTGATTATATGTTGTAGATGTTTCACTAGCTTTTTTCGCGATTTTAGTTAATTTGGGTTTAAAATAACTATTTTGAATAAAAATTAAAATAACTGCAAACATCAAAGTTATTAGCATTGCAACTGGAAATTTTATAACTAAAAGTAATGAAATCAAACCAAAAATAAAGAAATTCACATTTAAATTTAGAAGTCTTAAAATAAAATTATTTATAGTATTAGGAATTAAATATCCAAGAATATTTGCCTTTTTGGCAAACGGAATTTTTGCACTTGTTTGGTATGGAGAAGTGAGAAAATATTTTACAAAAGCTATATTTGCTTCTTTTTCAACATCCTTAGTGAATTTTGCTTGTAAGTATATATAAAAAATCATTAAAGCATTTTTTGCTAAGAAAAGTCCTATAATCAACACTCCAATCAATAAAGGCGAGTGCCAAATATCAGTAGATTTGTCCGATAAAAGTTTTATAACAAACGGATAAGTTAACGCAACTCCTGCAAGTTCAAGAATTCCGACAAAAAATGAGAATGCGGAATAACTAACGAATGATTTTTTGTTTTTATTAAAGTAGTAAAAAAACTTTTTGCAATATTCAAGTATCATAATTTTTTATTTCATTTGTTTTCAAACATCAATTAGTAGGTGAAATTCCCCAATGCAACTTGCTTCTTAAAACAGAATAAAAGCTATCATCACTCAAAAATGCAAGCACAGCCTTTTTGTCAGAAGTTTTTATAGAAATTTCTTTAACGCATTCTGTTGTATCAAATCCGTCAATTGCAACAGAAAGCAACTTATCACTAGTTTTAACTCTAATCGTCTCTCCAACAGGAATTACGAGCGGTCTGGCATTTAGTGTATGCGGACAAATTGGAACGATAACAAGTGCGCCGAGAGTCGGGTACAAAACAGGACCACCGGCTGAAAGTCCATAAGCTGTTGAACCGGTTGGAGTTGAGATAATCAGACCATCTGCAATATAATCACATACAAATTTACCATTAATTTCCAGATAAAATTTCGAAGTTCTTGAATGCATACAACCTTTAATTACAAAATCGTTCAGCGCTACTGCATTACCGGATTCAAGCATAAGCCGTTCTTCTGTTGAATATTTGCCTTCAATTACGGCTTTTACTGCATTATCTATCGCATCGACTCCGGCTTGAGCAAGAAAACCTAATCTTCCGATATTAATACCAAGCACAGGCGTTCCGGCATAAAAACGTGCACATTTAAGCAAAGTTCCGTCTCCGCCTATTACAAAAGTGAAGTCACCGAACGTATCAAGATAATCGATATCAAAAGATTTGAACTCAACCTTATTAGAAATGAGTGCATGCTCCAACTTTTCTAAAGCATTTTCATAGCCTGTAATTTGTTTATTGTATACAACATTTATCTTCATAAGTGGATTATAACATATAAATCAGGCTTGTGATATAATGAAAATTAAAAGCGAGGTTATTATGATAGAAATGAAAGTTATGGGTATTGCGCTTGACGTAAGAACAAATTCGCCAATCGTTGTACTCCACGATTTAGATAATAGAAAAGCACTTCCGATTTGGATTGGTTCAGCAGAAGCCAGTGCAATAATAAGATGCATTGAAGGTTTGGTTGTATCTAGACCTATGACTCATGATTTGATAACGAATATTATAGAAAAAACCGGCTATAAGCTGGAAAAAATTGAGATTAATGATGTAGAAGAAGAAACTTATTATGCAACATTATTCTTAACTAAAGATAATGAGACACTTCAAATTGATGCACGTCCATCTGATGCGATTGCAGTTGCAATGAGAGCAGAAGCTCCAATTTTTGTTACAGCAAATGTTCTTATGAATGGTTCTGTTTCGACTGACACAGCAAAAGACGAAGAAGAAGCACAAGAATTTAAAGATTTCATTCAGAATATTAAACCTTCAGATTTTGAAAAATTAATGGAAGGTAAACATAAAGAGAATGACCAATAATATCTGGTAGTTTATAAAAAAAGAGTTCTGAAATATTTCAGAACTCTTTTTATCTATTTAAAATATCTATTCTGTCAAAGTCGTCTGTTCACCTTCCATCGTTTCAGCTGAACAACCATCATCAGAATCTTCTTTTGAAGAACTGTCCGTACTTACAATCTTGTTAACAGAAACAACTGTATCATTATCGGTCAAGTTTTGAGCTCTAACACCGGTTGCAGGACGTCCTTGACAAGAAATATCACCGGCTTTGATTCTTGTTACAATACCGTTTGCTGTAACCATCATGATTTCGTCTTTTTCTTCAACAATAGTCAAAGCTACTAATCTTGACATATTAGACTTAAATTTCGTTGCGATTAAGCCGATACCACCTCTGTTTTGTGAACGGAATTCTGAAAGTTTTGTACGTTTACCGAATCCGTCAGAAGTTACAACTAACAAATCTGCGTCATAATTTCTAGGAACAATATCACAACCTATAATTGTATCAGCGCTTCTAAGCTTCATTGAGTTTACACCTCTTGCGCTTCTACCCAAAGGTCTTAAATCTTCAATTGGGAACCTGATTGCCATACCACAAGATGTACCAATAATGATTTCGTCATTCGGATTAGCAAGCTTAACCCAATTCAATTTATCGCCTTCTTCTAGAGAAATCGCAATAATACCGCTTCTTCTGATATTTACAAAGTTATCAAGTTCGATTCTCTTAATATAACCTTTTTGAGTTAACATGATTAGGTTCAATTCGTGTGAGAAACTGCTTACAGGAACTACAGCAGTAATTCTTTCACCTTGCTCAATTGGAAGAACGTTAACGATTGGAAGCCCTTTAGATTGTCTACCGCCTTCTGGGAAGTCGTAAACATTCAAGCTGTAAACAATACCCTTAGAAGAGAAGAACAATACTTTGTCATGCATCATAGCTGTGAAGAAGTGCTGAATGTCATCATCTTCTTTTGTCTTAATTCCGGCTTTACCACGAGTTGCGCGGTTTTGACGTTCAAATGTATCTAAAGAAATTCTCTTCAAATATCCTTGGTGAGTAATAAACACAGCCATTGGAGTGTTTGGAGTCAAATCTTCAATCGTAACTTCGCCTTGCTCTGGAACGATTTGAGTCTTTCTATCATCTCCGTATTTTTCTCTATCTTCAAGAAGTTCGCCTTTAATAATATCAAGAACTTTTTGTCTGTCAGCTAAAATTCCTTCGTATTCTTGAATTTTCTTCAACAATTCGTCGTATTCGTTTTTAATTTTATCTTGTTCCAAACCTGTCAATCTTCTCAATTGCATTTCCAAGATTGCATTAGCTTGGTCAATATCTAAACCAAATCTACTCATCAAGCCTACACGAGCATCTTCGGTTGTTTTAGATTTTTTGATAAGTTCAATAACTTCATCCAAAGAACCCAAAGCAATTAATAAACCAGCTAAAATGTGCGCTCTGATTTTTGCTTTCTTCAAGAAGTAAATAGTTCTTCTTGTAACAATTTCAACTCTGTGTTCAACGAATTCGTTTAGAACTTCGTACAAATTCAACAATCTAGGTTGCTTACCACAAAGCGTAACCATATTTACACCGAATGTCGTAGCAAGTTGAGTAAATTTAAACAAGTTATTCTTAACAACTTCAGGCTTAGCATCACGTTTAAGTTCAATAACAATACGCATGCCTTCTCTGTCTGATTCATCTCTTAAATCAGAAATGCCTGTAATTCTTTGTTCTTTAACTAAATCTGCAATTTTTTCAATTAATTGCGCTTTGTTAACTTGATATGGAATTTCTGTTACGATAATCGCTGTTCTTGTTTGACGACCACCGCCACCAGGAATTTCTTCGATTGTCGCAACCGCAGACATTTTAATAGAACCACGACCCGTTTCGTAAGCTTGTTTAATATCATTTAAACCAACAATTGTCGCAGCTGTTGGGAAGTCTGGCCCTTTAATATATTCCATTAAACCTTGAACAGTAATTTGCGGATTATCAATTAACGCAATAGTACCGTCGACAACTTCTCTCAAATTGTGTGGAGGAATGTTTGTAGCCATACCAACCGCGATACCTGAAACACCATTCAATAAAAGCATTGGGAGTCTAACAGGCAGTACAGATGGTTCTTCTAACGAACCATCGAAGTTTGGTACAAAATCTACTGTTTCGCAATCAATATCAGCAAGCATTGATTGAGTAATTTTGTGCATACGTGCTTCTGTATAACGCATTGCAGCTGCACTATCACCGTCAACAGAACCGAAGTTACCATGACCGTCTACCACTAAATATCTTGTGTTAAAGTCTTGTGCTAAACGTACAAGAGCTTCATAAACCGAACTATCACCATGAGGGTGGTATTTACCAAGAACTTCACCTACGATACGAGCACATTTCTTAAACGGCTTATCCGGAGTCATGCCTAATTCGTTCATTGCATATAGAATACGTCTGTGAACAGGCTTTAAACCGTCCCTTACATCCGGAAGCGCACGACCAACAATTACACTCATTGCGTAGTCGATATAGCACTTTTTCATTTCTTCTCTGATATTAACCGGTACGATTTTACCGTCCGAAAACATATTTTGTTGAGCCAAAATCCTTCTCCTCTATCCATTTTTCCAAGGTGAATCTTTTAAAAATAACAAGCTGAATTTAGCCTGATACATCCCCTATATAATATATATAGTAACACAAAAAAGGTTTCTGTAAAGCAAATTCTCTATAATATACTTAAAAAAACTAAATCATCAATGCGCCTTCAAGCAAGTCGGTATGACCATCTAAAAGAAATTCTGCAAATTTTTTAGTATCAACTTGTGCTGCTACGATTGACATTAAATCATCCGGTAATTCCGTAATCATATTAACCAAGGATTCTTTCTCCAGATTAATCATTGGTTTAACCATGTCTTGTTTCATCATAGTCGAAAGCATATCAATGTAAGTTTGATTTGGGAATAATTGCAAGTATTCCGGTTTTTCTTTTGTTAATTGAAAAGTAAGTTGTCTTTGCACATCTGGATCTATTGCTGACATAAAATCTCTATACTGATCCATTGGCATATTTTCAATACTTTGTATTAATTGCATAGGATCAGTTTCGCCGGCTGGTTGTCCTGTAACACCTTCTACGAACTTAATCATAACTTCCGGAGGTAAAGATTTTAATTGTTCAATTACATCAAATTTTTGCAACTCATCTCGTTGGAAAAATTGTGCCAAATCATCTTCAGAAAACATTGAAACAATAGCATCAAGAGGAAATGCGCCCATTACAACATTTACCAATTCTTCAATATCAACTTCAGATAACATATCTAATAATTTGTCTTGCGTAAAGAAATATAAACCCATTACCAAATCATCACTTTCAAGCATAGGTAGAATTTTTTCTCTCGTTTCAGAATTCATATTATGAAGAAGTACAAATTTATTTTCAACATCTGTCAAGTTAAAAATATTTATAAGTTTAGCAGGAGAACCATACATCTCTTGAGCATATTTTACCGCTTGTGAATTTCCCTGAGCTGCTTCCGCTTCAATAATTTCGTCAACAGTCTTTAGACCATAATCCTGAATCATTCTGGAAGAGGTTATGTTCATTCTCTCTGCAAATAATTTCATATTAGCATCTATGACTAATGACATTTTTTCTCCTTGTTCTATATCTTATATATATAAAGTATATTTTCTGTGAATAATTGCCTTTTTTGTTAAGATTTGTAAATGAGTCATATAAATAATATTCAATTTTCCATTTTTAATTTTCCATTTCAAAAAGCCCCCACTCGAATTTCTAAGTATCGCAGAGCTTCACTTGAAATTCTACCCTCCCCCAAGGAGAGGGAATTTGCTGACCTTTTTCAAATCATGTGATATAATAAAATCACTATGAAGAGAATTATACTTATTTTAACATTATTTTTGCTATTAATAAATACCATAGCGAATGCAGCAACCAATACTGTTTTTAAAGAAATCACTGCAACTTCTGTTGACGGATTTACTATGAAAGGATATCTTGAATATCCAAAAATAAAAAATCAAAAAGAATTTCCAACAGTCGTATTACTTCATTCTATCGGATATTCATCTGATTGGTGGTGTAATTTACCACAAGATTTATTAAATCAAGGGTATGCGGTTTTGAGAATTGATTTACGAGGGCATGGAAAAAGCGTTTACAATTCGAAACTTTTGCGCACTTCTTGGTCTAGCATGACAAATAATGCTTTTGCAAAATATCCGGATGATGTAATCAAGGTTATAGAACAAGTTAAATCAGAAAACACAAAAAAAGTATTTTTTAACAATTGGGCAATTGTAGGTTCTGATATTGGCGCGAGCACAGCTATTTTAGTAGCAGATAAAATCAGTTACAAACCTAAAACATTGGTATTACTTTCTCCTGTAGTCAAGACAAAAGGTTTGTATGTGCCAGTTAAACTTGCAAACTTAGATAATATTGATATTTTTTCTATCTCTGGAACTAATGATAATTCTGGACATAATGCACAAGAGTATTTAAAGAAATTTTCACAGGCAACTTTTGCAACTTATATATCAGAATCTCGTTCAACGGGTATGCTTATGTTAAAGAATGATAATACGCTTGCAAGAATAATTACAAGTTGGATAAAAGAGTATTTAAAATAAGCTTTTTTGGAGTATACTTTTAAATGTAAAAATTCGAGAGTCAAGGAGAGTTTGAATATGGAAAGACAAAGACCACATGAGCAAGATAAAATTGAGCGCAGACACAATTTTTTACCGGTAGAAGAAAATCTTACGGCAGAGCAAGTTAAAGCAGAAGCTTCAAGATGTCTTACTTGTAAGAATCCAAGATGTGTTAAAGGTTGTCCTGTAAATATTCAGATTCCGAATTTTATAAAAGCTTTAAAAGAAGATAACTTGAATGAAGCAGGTGATATAATTAGACAAACGAGTATGCTTCCTTCTGTTTGTGGTCGAGTTTGTCCTCAAGAAAGACAATGTGAAGGCAGCTGTGTTTTAGGAATTAAAGGTGAAGCGGTTGCAATTGGTGCATTAGAAAGATATGTTGGTGATAATACTGCGCCAAAATCTGTTGAAATAATTCCAAGTGGTAAAAAAGTTGCTGTTATTGGTTCAGGCTGTGCCGGCATGACTGCTGCTTGTGATTTAAGAAAAGCGGGTCATGACGTTACAATATTCGAAGCTTTGCACAAATTCGGCGGAGTTTTGAGATACGGAATTCCACCATTCAGACTTCCTAGAACAGTTTTAGACAGAGAAATTGAATCTCTTAAAAACATGGGTGTTAAATTTGTAAAAGATGTTGTTGTTGGAAAATCAATAACTCTTAAACAACTTCAAGAAGATGGATTTGACGCTATATTTATTTGCTCCGGCGCAGGACTTCCTAAGATGATGCATATTAAAGGCGAAAACTTGAACGGAGTATTTTCTGCAAACGAATTTTTGACTCGTGTAAACTTGATGCATGCAAACGAAGAAAATTCTGCAACTCCACTAAGAGTCGGTAAATCTGTTGCTGTAATCGGTGGTGGTAACGTTGCAATGGACGCGGCTAGAACAGCAGTTAGAGTTGGCTTTGAAAAAGTTTATATTGTATATAGAAGAACAGAAACCGAACTCCCTGCTCGTTTGGAAGAAATTAGACACGCAAAAGAAGAAGGTGTAATTTTCCAATTTTTACATGCTCCTGCTGAAATTCTTGAAAATGATGGTTATGTTGCTGGCATGAAGTTTGAAATTATGGAATTGGGAGAGCCTGATGAGTCTGGAAGACGTAAACCTATCGGTACAGGTAGGTTTGTAGATTTGGATGTTGATACCGTAATTGTTGCCCTTGGTACAGGTCCAAACCCTATTATTCAAAAATCTGCACAAATGGATGGCTTAGTATTTGATCTTGATAAAAAAGGTTATTTTACAGTTGACGCAGAAACAAGAGAAACTTCTATTCCTGCAATTTTTGCCGGTGGTGATGTTGCGCCTGTCGGTGAATCTAACGCTATTAATGCAATGGGTGCCGGTAAGAAAGCTGCAAAAGCGATTAATGAATACCTTGCAAATAAATAATTTACAAGATACCAGTTTTATGCTATAGTTTTGATGTTATAATGTGCTAATATTGGAGTTGAACACACTCCACAATTAATAAGAGGGCTAATTAATGCTTATTGAGAAATATTTGGAAGTAGTCGTAAAACAAAGAGGTTCTGACTTACATATTTCTGCCGGTCTACCGCCTGTTGTTCGTATTGACGGTAACTTACAGAGAATGGATGTTCCGGCTTTGAAACCGGAAGAAGTTGAATTACTATTATTTCCAATGTTAAACAAAGAACAAAGACGTAAACTTGAACAAGATTGGGAATTGGATTTTTCATACGGTATTCAAGGTTTAAGTCGTTTTAGGGTAAATATTTATAAAGATAGAGGCAATTATGCAGCTGCATTCCGTGTAATTGCGTCAAAAGTTCCTACTTTTAAAGAGTTAGGTTTGTCTGATACAGTTAGAAAAATTGCAGAGAAACCACGTGGATTAGTTCTTGTAACAGGTCCTACCGGTTCCGGTAAATCAACTACTTTGGCTGCAATGATTAACTATATTAACGAAACTCGTTCAGAACACATTTTAACGATTGAAGACCCTATCGAGTTTATTCATCCTTCAAAACGTTCAATTATTCACCAGAGAGAGTTGGGTCAGGATACAAGAAGTTTTGCGAATGCTCTTAAATCAGCTCTTCGTGAAGATCCGGATATTATTCTGGTAGGTGAAATGCGTGACTTGGATACTATCCGTTTAGCGCTTACAGCTGCTGAAACAGGTCACTTAGTATTCGGTACTTTGCACACCTCATCAGCATCTCAAACAATTGACCGTATTGTTGACGTATTTCCGGAAGGTCAACAACAACAGGTTCGAGTTCAATTGTCTAACTCACTTGTTGCAGTATTCTCACAAACTTTGTTACCGTTACTTCAAGCGGATGGTACAAAACAAGGTCGTGTAATGGCTCAAGAAGTTATGTTGGTAATTCCTGCAATTGCAAACTTGATTAGAGAATCAAAAGTTGCTCAGATTTATTCAACAATGCAAACAAACTCCGGTTTCGGTATGCAAACTCTTGAAATGTCACTTCGTGATTTGTATATGAGAAAGAAAATTACCTTGGAAGATGCTCTTGCTCGTTCAAGTCGTCCTGAAGAATTCAAACGCGGTTTGCAAAATTCATAGTTTTAAAATTAAATATAAATACTGAAAAAGAATGGACTTAAGTTCATTCTTTTTTTTGATAAATTTTTATTTTAAACAAAAAAGACACCCCATAAATTATGAAGTGCCTTTTAAAAAAAATAAAATTCTTTTTACAAATCATGCCAACTTGGTGCTTGATGGATATCATGATGATATCTTTCATCACTATCTTGAGCCGGATCAAGATAAGCATAGCTATTTTTCAAGAAATTAACAAATTTATTGTTACTACCTTTTTTTTCGTATAATGGTTCACAAGGTTTTCCATTAACGCGATTCTTCATAATTAAAATTTCTTCAGCAGTTGCTTCTGAATACCCACCATTAATCATGTATTCAGGTTCTGTAATTTGTGCAGGTGTAACATCTGCATTTACTCTTACGCAAACAAGCGTAAATAAAGCTAAAACTAATAATAAATTTTTTCTCATAACACCCATTCTTATTTAACTG
>CAKVJE010000035.1 GCA_934754735.1 uncultured Candidatus Melainabacteria bacterium | reverse complement strand
CTACATCAAAAAGTATCGTCAAGTTAATAAGGGTATAAAGTACAATTTTTCAAGTGGTTTGTTTACAAAAATTTACACTAGAGCATGCTCACACTCGATTATTATGTTCAAATTTAGGTATTATCTAAGAAAACACTTCTTAACATGTACTCTAAAAATATTCATAAATCATTAGTGTAAACAATTGTTAAGAATTTCGCTTTTTAAGCAATTTTATTTTACAAAACTACTTTATATATATGTAGTGTCAAAGTAGTTTAGTAGTGAAGGTAAAATAATTTTATGGCAGGTTTAGCAATTTCAGCATTTGTTCCATCAATAACCTCAAGCGGAATATTTTCTACTCGTAGAGCTAATAGTGCTGCAAATTCTTCTAATCCTTTTGTAGGCGCTATGAATATGGATATTGCGGGTGGTCAAGTTTTAAATGCTGCAAAAGGTGTTTCAAATGTTGCTAAATATTCAGAAGGTTCTATTTCTTCAGGAATTTTAAGTGCAGAAGAATCAATCAAAAATTTAGCTAAAACTGATAAAGTTGTAGGTGGAATAAGTAAGGTATTAAACTTTACTGCTAATAATATTAACCCTATTATTTGTGCTACCGGAGTTGCTAAAGTTGCTTGTGCAAAAGATGAAAAACGAACTGAAGCTGCTATAGAAGAAGGAACTGCATTGGGTGTTATGTTCGGTTCAGAAGCATTAGGAAAAAGAATTATTGGAATTCCAAAAAATATGAAATTTGATGAGAAAAACATGATAGAAAAGGCAGATGGAATTTATAAACTTGTTGAAGGTAAAGAAGAATTAATTGCTAAAAATGGTGAATATAAATTATCAGGTAAACAATTAATTATAAATAGAGAAGGTTGGTACAAAAAATTACCTTGGTTAAAGAAACAAGCAGAAGCAATAAAAGATTACAGCGAAACAAAAAAATTATTTAATCGTTCAATTAAATTCCTTCCGGGAGGATTTAAAGGTGTTGGATTTGTTTGTGCTTCTATTGGCGGTTATAAATTAGGTTTATCTGCTGCTGACATGATTTTAGGTAAAGAGAGTGTTGCTTAATGAACAGATTTAATTTTTCCGCCTTGTTTGTATAAAGTTTGGAACATTGATTGTGAACGTCTATAGTTATTAATAGATGCTTCCAAAGAGGCGTTAATAGTATAATAAATTACAGGTATAGAAATTGCAAAAGTTAGTATTGCAACTATGGCATGTTTAATAATTGTTTGTCCTTTTTGAAAACGTCTTTTTGTAATTGCAATATCATCTTGTTCTCGAAGAATTTTGTTAATTAAATTCTTACGTTCTTTTACTGTTAAACTATCAATAAAATCTACATTTTGCGGGTCAATATAGATTACGTATTTGGAATACTTAACATTTCCGTCAAGAAAATCTAAACTGTCGTTGTAATCCTTTTGTTTTTTATCAAGAGCGCGTTCGGTAATATTACCGTTAGATATTTTTTCGATATCATCTTTTGGAGTTTGAAAATCGCTAAAAGCCGCATTGCTAATAGTAGTTTCATTCTCTTCAACTTGAGCAGTAGAACCCCCTCCTGCTTGTTGCTTATTTAATTTAGCTTTGTATTTTTTTATAAAATTATCGTCAAAGTTTTTATCCAGCTTAAGATCTTTCTTTTTATCTGGAGCTTCCGGAGTCTCTGATTTTGTTTCTTTTTGTTCTTGAGGGATTTCTGTAAGTGGTTTGTCAATATTTTGAGGAAGAGTTTCTTCAAACAATGTCGTATCGTCATTTTCATTGAAAGCGGGAGGTGTTGGTTCTTCTCCGTTTAAAGTTTGCGCTTCCTGCGTTAATTTTTGTTGTAATTGTTCGATTAATTCTGGCGAAATATCTCCATTAAGTGAAGCTAATTCACTTATGTCCATAGAATCTTTGTCATTAAAAACATTCTTTCCCGCCATGTATAACTCTCATTTCTTTTTTGTAGTAAGATATAAATATATTATATAGGATATTTCGTTTTAAGGCAATGAGAGATTAATATGGATAAAGAGAAATTAGTAGATTTAATCAAAAAAATCGGTGAATCAAAAATCCTTGTAGTTGGAGATTTGGCACTTGATGAAATGGTTTATGGCGATACAGAAAGAATTTCAAGAGAAGCTCCTGTTTTGATTTTACAGCATACGCATACTAAATTTATTTTAGGTGGTGCGTCAAACGCTGCGCATAACGTTTCTGAAATTAATGGTGGGAAAGTTAGCGTAATCGGAATTATTGGTGATGATTATCAAGCAAACGATTTAAAAAACGCATTTAAAGAAGCTAACATAGATTGTTCTTCTCTTATTGTAGATAAATGCAGAAAAACAATTACAAAAACAAGGATTTCAGGTTCTTGCTCTCATTCAATTACTCAACAAATTGTTAGAATTGATAGACAAACAAATGCTCCTATTTCTAAAGAAACGGAAGCAAAAATGATTGCAGAAATTGAAAAACTTGTGCCGTTGCATGACGCTGTTATTTTGTCTGATTATCATATCGGAACGCTTACTGATAATGTAATAAAGGCAGTTGTAGATACAGCGAAAAAATACGATAAAAAAGTTATAGTTGACGCACAAAAAGATTTGGGCAGATATAAAGGAATTACATCTATGACCCCAAACCTTCCTGATACACAAAAGTATGTTGGTTTGTATTTGCGAAATAAAGAGGACTTTTTAAAAGCCGGAAATCAATTGCTAGAAGAAACAGGAGCGGATGCTATTTTGATTACTTGCGGTGCGGACGGCATGGTTGTTGTTGAGCCTGATAACAAATACACGCACATTCCTGTTTTTAATAAAGCAGAAGTTTTTGATGTTACAGGTGCAGGTGATACAGTTACAGCTGTTTATACATTGGCTTTGGCTTGTGGTGCAGAGCCTGTTTATGCTGCTATTATCGGAAATATTGCAGCAGGAATTGTAGTTAAACAGTTTGGTTGTGCAACAACAAGCATTGATGAAATTTTAGATTCTGTGCCTGAAAGAATTGTATTAGAAATTTAGTGGAACGTTAGGTTTGCGCATGTTCCCTCGCCCCTTGTGGGAGAGGGTTAGGGTGAGGGGCAAAAACAAAGAAAGGTAAAATATGAAAAATTTTCACTTAGTAGATATTTTAATCGTGTTAGGCGTAATTATCGCACTTATAGTTGGAGTTATGACAACAAAACACTTTAGACAAACAGCTGATAAGCAAATCGAAGCAACTTCACCTATTACTTTTCAAGTATTTTTAAGAGGTGTAACTGTTACGGGTGAAGATTTTCCTATCAAAGCTAATGATAAAACATTTATTACAATAAGAAACGTACCTTATACAGAACTTAATGTTTTGGATGTTTCATCTGAAGCTAGAAAAACAGCTGTTGCGTCTTCTAAAGCCGTTGAGCAATATATTTTAGTTAAAGACCCAACGCAACCTGCAATCTATGATGCCGTTGTAACAATTACTGATACAGCGAAAATAACAAAAGACGGTGCTGTTGTTGGCGGCAATAAAATTAAAATGGGCTTGCCTGTTACATTAGAAGGCGGAAGCTACAAGTTTAACGGAACTATTTCTGATGTAAGAGTAACTACTGATTTAGACGTTAAAGACGATGGAGCAAATAATCAAGTAGGGTAATATCAATGGAAAATAGAAAATTGAAAATGGAAAATTAAATACAATTTTACACTTTCCATTTTCAATTTACCATTTATTAAGGGGTAATATAAATGTTCTTAAATAACATTTTAACTTTTTTTCAAAATAAACTAAGTCCGATATATAATAAAAGCTTTTTCTTACAGAATATTGATTGGCTGATTTTTGCTAATATATTACTTGTAATTTTATCTTCAACAATTGCGCCATCCGATTATATTGGCTATTTTGCAATATTTGCAATAATTTTAACAACAATAAAATTAATTACAAAAACAGGCGAAAAATTTGAATTAACTTGGGCTGATAAGCTTTTGTTAATTTATTTTTTGTTTGTCGTAATAAGCGTTGCAGGTTCTTCGCTTTTGTATTTAAGTTTAAAAGGCTTTTTTAAAACTCTTACGTACCTGGGATTTTATGTTTCACTTGTTCATTATTTTAAAGATAATCGCGACAAAATAAAATACATATTTTGGGCTTATGCTCTATGCGTAGCGTTTGAAACAGTTGTTGCGTTCTTACAAAACTTTGCTGCAGTTGACGAAATTTCAGGTTGGCAAGACACTTCAAGATTAAACCCTGAAGAAGTTATGACTAGAGTTTATGGCACGCTAAAACCTTATAATCCGAATCTTTTTGGCGGTTATATGCTTGCTTGTATTCCATCACTTATAACTTTGCCTAAAAAATGGGGCATTCCGATTGCTCTGTTTGCATCTGTTGCACTTATTTTAACAGGCTGCCGCGGTTCTTATATAGGTTATTTCTTCCAAATTTTATTACTTGTTGCTGTTTTGTATAAATTCTTAGAACCTAAATTTAAAAAACTTTTCGCAACAATCGTTGCTAGTGCAGGCGCATTGATTTTCTGCTTTATGATGTCAGTTTCAGCTCTAAGAGCAAGAATTTTTTCTATCTTTGCAATGCGCTCTGACAGCTCAAATTCTTTCAGATTCAATGTTTACAATTCTTGTATTGATATGTTCAAAGATAACTGGCTGCTTGGAATTGGCGTTGGCAACCAAAACTTTAGAGAAATTTACGGCTTGTATATGAAAACAGGCTTCGACGCATTAAGTGCTTATAATATTTATTTAGAAACGGCTGTCGAAAGCGGTATTTTCGCATTGTTAGCCTTCTTGGGATTTGTTGCGTTGATTATAAAATATGCTATCAAAAACTTGAAAAACATCTATGTGCTTGCTGCGCTTGTTTCAATTACAGGCATTTTATTACATGGCTTTGTCGATACAGTATTCTTCCGTCCGCAAATACAATTTACTTTCTGGATAATGGTTGCAACTATTAGAGGATTTTATGATACAAGAGAGAATTAATTTTTTAAAAGATGCGTTAAATAAATATTCGTACAATTATTATGTACTCGACAATCCTTTAATAAGCGACTTTGAGTATGATGAATTGTTTACCGAACTTAAAACTCTTGAAGAAAACAATCCTGAATTTATTACACCTGACAGTCCGACTCAACGTGTCGGCGGAATCAGTTCTGGCTTTGAAGAAGTTAAGCACAAATACCGTTTATATAGTCTTGATAATACTTATAACTATGATGAACTAAGAAAATGGTATGAAAGAGTTACCAAAGAGTGTGGCAAGGATTTAGAGCTTGTATGTGAGCTTAAAATAGACGGACTTGCAATTGCTCTAACTTATCATAACGGTTTATTCGTGAATGGTGCAACTCGCGGAAACGGCATAATCGGCGAAGAAATTACACAAAACCTAAAGACAATTAAAGCAATACCGCTAAAACTTTTTGAAAACGCTGATGTTGAAGTGCGCGGTGAAATTTATATGCCAATTTCATCTTTTGAAAAACTAAATAAAGAATCGGAAAAACCGTTTGCTAACCCGAGAAATGCGGCAGCAGGCTCTTTAAGACAATTAGACAGTACAATTACGGCAAAACGTGATTTATCAATGTTTACATATACTGCGATTATTGAAAAAGCGGAAGTTGAACCGAAAACTCACTGGGATAGCATTCAATACATCAAAAATTTAGGCTTTAAAACAAATCCGAATATCAGACTTGTTAAGGATATTGAAGGCGCAATTCAATTTTGCAAAGATTGGGAAACTAAGCGTTTTGATTTGGATTATGCAACTGACGGCGTTGTAATTAAGGTAAACGATTTAGCATGCCAGCGTGAACTGGGTTTTACTTCTCGTGCGCCAAAATGGGCAACTGCATTTAAATTCCCACCGGAAGAAATGTCAACAAAACTTTTAAATATTGAAATTGGAGTGGGAAAAACCGGTGCAATTACTCCGGTTGCCGTATTAGAGCCTGTGTTACTTGCAGGTAGTACAGTTTCAAGAGCAAGTTTACATAATTTTGATGAAATTAGAAGATTGGATGTAAGAGTAGGTGATAGAGTCTTAATTAAAAAAGCAGCAGAAATTATTCCAAAAGTAATTAAGGTTGTGGATTCTGATGAACACTTAAGCTTGCCTGTTTATGTTGCGCCAGACACTTGTCCTGAGTGTGATGCTAAGCTTGAAACTCGAGAAGGGGAAGTTAACCTTTATTGCCCTAACGAAAATTGTCCTTCTGTTTTGAAAGCTAAATTAGAATATTGGGTTTCTAAAGAAGCTATGGACATTGATTTTATCGGGCCTTCAGTAATTGCTCAATTATTTAATTTAGGTTTAGTAAAATATCCTGTAGATTTTTATGAACTTAAAATCGAGGACTTTTTGAAATTAGATTTGGTTAAAGAAAAATCTGCTACAAACATGTTTAATTCAATTCAAGCGAGCAAAAAGCAACCGCTTTCAAGATTTGTAACGGCTCTTTCTATAAGACACGTAGGAAAAGAAACTGCAGATATTTTGACTTCTGAATTTACTGATTTGGATGCTTTAATGAATGCATCAGTTGAAGATTTAGCAAATATTGAAGGTATCGGTGAAAAAATCGCAAAAAGTGTTTATGAGTATTTTAAAAATTCTGAAAACAAAGCACGAATTGATGAATTTTTATCGCTCGGTTTTAGTTTCGAAAATACAGCACTTACAAGAACAGACGAATTTGCAGGTCAAACTTTTGTTTTAACAGGAACATTAAGCAGCATGACAAGAGATGAAGCTGGTGATAAAATAAAAGCTAGAGGTGGAAAAACATCATCTTCTGTTTCTAAAAAGACCTCTTTTGTAGTCGCAGGCGAAAATGCAGGCTCAAAATTAGACAAAGCAGAAAAATTAGGTGTTATAATATTAAATGAAGATGAGTTTCTCAAAATGATAGGTGAAAATTAATGAAAAAGAATTTTAACGTTATACAGATAAATGGGGTTAGAGGATTGATTATGGCAGGTTTTATCGTAACTTGCCTTGTTGCCGGTTTCGGCGCATTCCCCGGTTGGGTTTGCATGCACCTTTGGAATTTCGGCGCATCATATACTGATGCATTACCTTCAATTGGTTTAATCCAAGGGCTTTTGCTTTGGGGGATTATGGTTGCTGCATATTTTACATTCAGAAAACAAAAACTTGTTGTTTGTATGAAAGCACCTAAAGGTTTGAGCGACGAAGAATTGAAAGCAGTATTTGCTGATTTAAAAAAACAGGCTCAAGATGATACAATTCTTCAAGCTATGATTAAGGCTCGCGAGGCAGAATTAAAAATTAAAGACGAGCAAAAAGATACTATTAAAGAAGAAGTAAAATCAAATCATAACTAATATTTGAATTATTTTTTTAAAACCCTACTTGCCAATTCTTTTGCATAATCCATTTTAAACAAAAGATTCAAGCCTGTATAAAGTCCTAAACATGCAATCATTACAACTACTATTTTTGAGAATTCAAATACATATTTTGGAAGTTGAATTTTATCATAAGCAACGCATAAAATATAGCATGCTACAAATGTTATAGCTCCCGCCAATGCCATCTTTGCAAAATTTACAAACAATGTTTTATAATCAAGTCGAACTTTTTTATAAATAAATAATCCTAAGAAAGTTGCGTTAAACAAAGTTATAAACGAAGTTGAAAGTGTAATTCCGGCAATTCCCATATTAAATTTTAAGATTAAAAGCCAGTTTAAAACAGCCTTCAAACCGATTGAAGAAATTGCAATAATGAATGGTGTTTTTGAATCGTTAAATGCGTAATAAACTCTTGTTATAGAATCCCTAAACACATAAGGTAATATTGAGAATGACAAGAAACATAAAGCTTCTGAAACCATATAAACGGCATTTGCGTTAAATGCACCACGTTCAAAAATTAGAGAAATACCGTCTTTTGCTAAAAGTAAAATCAAAATTATCATAGGCATAGCTGCGAAAAATAAAACGCCAACGCCTTTGTTGAAGTATTTTTTTACAGATTCTAAATCGCCTTCTCCTGCCAATCTTGAAAATATAGGAAACAGTGGTACTAAAAACGCAGTTACCAAAATCCCAACAGGGAATTGGAATATTCTGTTTGCAAATACAACAGAAGTCCACGCGCCTTCAACTAGAGTTGATGCGAAAAACATATCAATATAAATACTTATTTGACCTATTGTTGAACTCAAAATCGCAGGGAAAAGAAGTTCACAGATATTTTTGAATTGCGGATTGTTTTTGATATTTAAATTCGGTTTAATTCTGTATCCTATTTGTCTTAATTTTGGAAATTGAACCAACAATTGACATACAGCACCCAACGTTGTTGCAAAAGCCAGTGCCATGCCTGATTTATCGTTATGAACAACAGAAATTACGCCAATAACAACAAGGCTCAAAATCATGGGCGACAAATTTGGTAAAATATATTGTTTATGACAAATCAAAAGTCCGTAGTAAATCCCAATAATACCGCCGATTAAAATTATCGGTGACATGATTTTAAAATGAGCAGAGGCTAAAGCGACTAATTCAGGAGATCCTGCCGAAATAATTATACCCATTATTTTATCAGCAAAAAAGAAGCCTAATATTGAACAAACTGCGAAAAATAAGAATGAAACAGTTAAAAACGTGTTATACAATTTATTCACAAACTCATCAGGCTTGGAATCAAAATCAGGAATCAGTTTTGAAAATACTGCAACCGCAGCACTATGAAACGGCCCGCCAACTCCGCCTAAAATAATTATTGCTAATGATGGAATTTGTAATGCGTAAAAATAAGCGTCTGAAACAAGTGTTGCACCATAAAAATTTGCGACAACCATATCTCTCACAAACCCCATAAATTTACTTGCAATAGTTACAAGCGCAATAAGCCATGCTGCTTTCAGCACGCTCGGGGTTTCATCTTTAACCATCTTGACTTCTTTATGTTCCATACTTCTCAACCAATTCTACATATAAAGTTACTGCTCTACCGAGTGTAGGAGGGTAGTAAACAATAGTATTTTCTCCATCCTCAATATATCTTGAAATATCTATTCTATAATCTTTTTGGAAAATCGTCTTTGTTACAGGAAATTCCATAGTTCTGCCGTTAATTTTTACTGCAATCTTAGCAGCTGTTGAATTTGTAATAACTAACTGCGCTCTACCAATCGGCGCCCAAAAAGTTTCCTTAACTTCTTCTCCGCAAATAGTTTTTGGCATAGTTCCAAGATTTATGCCTGTATAATAATGTCTTAAAATATTATAATAAGGCTGATTCAATTTTGTTGCCATATAACCGGCACCATATTGACTCATTCCGACACCATGTCCGAAACCTCCGCCAAAAATGGTAATATCAGTTACATTGCCGTAATTATCAAGATTTTTTTCAAAAACTATATTTGCGCTAGGTAGTGACACTCCATTTTTTGGGAAAACTCTTCTGATTACAAGTTCTTTAGCGATTCTATAACAACCTTTTGTAGTCATAAGTTCAATTTCGACCGCTTTTCCTGACGCACCGCGCTTCATAACCTTGATGTCTTTAATTTTACCTAAATCATCACCCTGTTTAAACGCTGGATGTATAAATCCTGTCTTAGATTGAGCAATCATAGTAGTTTTTAAAACGTTTTCAAGTTCACCAACCGCCCATTGTTTTCGCCATCTGTAATAAGGGGATTCAATGTCAAAAGACGGAACTTTGCTTTCATAAAACTTCTTAGCGTCGTTCTCATCTTCTAAGCTTTTAAACTCTGATTTATCCGGAACCGCTGTTAAATAAGGTTTGTTTATTGATGGAAACATTTTAGTGAGTGGGTCAGAAAAGGCATGCGAATAGCTTTCTGTATAACCTCCGGCGGTTGAACTGTACAACGCCAAAATCGGCTCATTATTATATAAAGCGACAATGCCGTCTGTTTCCATAACCGCGCGTGTTGCTAAATCAGCTTCTGTATTAACGCCGTAATATACTTGGCTTGCAACACTATCAACAACGTTAAATTCTTTATAAGCCTGAGTTCTTGGAGTTAAAACATAATTTCTCGCTGCAACTGCCTGTGCTTTTAAAGCTTCAAGACCAAACCTAACCGGCATTTCATTAGGAACTACCCCTTTTAAGTATTCTTGAGTTTCTACAAGATTTACAAGATAAAAACCTTTTCTATCATCTTTTTGAATAACTTCAAATGCGCCGTGATAAAGTGCAGGTTTACCTTTTCTTGTCAAATCTTTTACGCCCAATACACCTTGTGGACAAATTACAACAAAATCTCTTAGTGTAGCACTACGTCCGTTTATTGTCACATCCAAGCCTGTAACGCCATTTTTGATTATTATATCTGCATTCGCAGGAATTCTTGAGATGACCTTTTTTGTTTCTCTATCGCATATATCGCAATCTGCCGTTCCATATACGGTTACAGTTTGTTTTAATACGTTTTGAAACTTATTATCCGTAAGTCCGACTCTTACTACATCTGTATTTGCAGCAAAAACCGTATTCACTCCCCCAACTATACTTGCAATTAGCAATAATACTAAAGCAAGCTTTCTTATTTTACTTCCCAAGTTGTACCTTCCTTAGAATCTTTTAGCACAATACCTACTTTATCAAGAGCAACACGGATTTTATCAGCTAAATCCCAATTCTTATCTGCTCTTGCTTGCTTTCTTGTTTCAATTATAGCATCCATTGAGTCATAATTTTCGCCCAACTCTTTGCTTATTTCTTCTAATTTAGCTTTTAATTCGTCTTCTGATAAAGTAGCTTTTGCAAAAGTAAAACCAAGTGTTTCAGCTAATTTATGCAATAAAGTATATGCATAAGGAACATCTTTGTTTGCTTTGTTTGTTAAATCAAATAATACAGCTAAAGCTTTTGATGTGTTCAAATCATCGTCCATTGCATTTACAAATTCTTTGTATTCATCAAATTGAGTTAAATCTAAAGTTTCATCAATCGGAGTTCTTTTTGCGTTTAACATTCTCTTAACTCCGTTTGCTGCTGCTTGAAGCGCTTCATCAGAGAATTCAACCGGCATGCGGTAATGATTTGTTAAAATAAAAAATCTGATTGTATTTGCGTCATAATTTTTGAGTAAGTCATCAATAGTCAAGAAATTACCTAAAGATTTTGACATTTTTTCTTTATTAATTGTAACAAACCCGTTATGCAACCAATAGTTTACGAATTTGCAACCATTCGCACATTCTGACTGCGCAATTTCATTCTCGTGATGAGGGAATATTAAATCTGCACCGCCTGCATGAATGTCAATAGTTTTGCCTAAATGTTTTCTGCTCATGGCAGAACATTCAATGTGCCACCCCGGACGTCCAACGCCCCAAGGTGATTTATATCCGAATTTTTCATCTTTTTTCCACAATGCAAAATCAAGCGGATCTTCTTTTTGTTCGCCAACTTCAATTCTTGCACCGCTTTCTAATTGATCAATCGGTTGTTTAGATAAATATCCGTATTTAGGAAATTTTTTTACTCTAAAATAAACATCCCCATTTGATTCATAAGCAAAACCTTTGTTAATCAAATCTTTGTTTATCGCAATCATTTCACCTAATGTTTTTGTCGCAAAAGGTTCAATATCAGGTTTTAAGTTGTTTAAAGCCTTCATGCTATCGCTAAATTTTTTATACCAATATTGAGAAACTTCTTCAGGAGTCTTACCTTCTTTTTCAGCTTTTTTAAGAATTTTATCATCAACATCCGTAACGTTTCTGCAATAAGTAACGTCATATCCTTTAAACTTAAGATATCTGTATAAAACATCCCAAGTTATGTAACATCTTGCGTGTCCTAAGTGTGCATTGTCATAAACGGTTGGTCCGCAAACATACATTTTTACTTTATTTTTTTCTATCGGTTTAAATTCTTCAACTTGATTTGTGTAAGAGTTATGTAATCTCATAAATTTCTCCCTAAATTAGCCTCAGCATATTAATTTTATTACAAAAAAAATAATATTACAGCTACAAAAAAAATAAAAGCTTGCACTTAGCAAGCTTAAATATTTGAGAAAAGAGAGAGAATTTTGGAGAAAGTTTATTTCGGCTTATCCGTTCATTAAACGGTCAATTTCGTAAATTTTTAACACAAGAGCTTCTGTTTGCTCTTTTAACCATAATGCGAACATTTTAAGTTCATCTCTAAAACTGTAACATCCTGGCCACATAGCGTACATATTAATTACTCCTTATGTTTTGTATTGCCTACATTTTATATATCGGCATAATTTTTAAAAACTTTAGGGTTTTTAAAAATATTGTTACAAAAATTAACAAAAAAAAACAACGACACTTGATATTAATTAATTCACCGAAAGCAAATTCCGAATATAAATTGTAAATAATTGTAAAAATTTAGATTAAAATACTAAAGTTTTTATAAAATATGCCGTAAATAATGCTGTAAGAATATGATAATAAAATGAATTTATTATTGGAGATAATATATGACATTTAATTTTTCAAAAACAAATATGAGTTTGAAAACAATTAATAAATACCTTGAATCTCAAGGTATCGAATTAACAAGTGATGAAAAGAAACAAATAAATACTATTTTTCAAGAATCTGATACTTGGAATGCTGTAGAAAGAAGCGAAGGAAAAGACGGCATCTTAAATTCAATTGAAGCATCTACATTTTCTTTAAAAATAAATAATGCATTACCAAAGCTAAAAGCAAAAATTGATAGTTTAATTGAAAATCTTGGATTAAAATTTGAAGCTCCAAAACGAGAAATTGAAGCTGCACCAGCTGTTAGTACAAGAGTTGAAACAATTAAAACAGCTGAAACATCAAGCACAAAATCAGAACCATTAACACATGCAGAATGTGCAAAAAAAGTTGCTGATTCTTGGGCAAAAACATATGGTGTGTCAAACAAAAATGGTGAATTTACTGCATTTGTAGAAAAAGTTTACAAAGTAGCAAAAGAATTAAATTTGTCAGTTCCAAATGAAAAAAGAGATGCTAAATACCCTACATTAGAAGATCAAGTTGTTGATGAACTAATGGGTGCTTTTGCTAATGAATCAAAATTTAAAGCAAATGCACGTTCAAAAGATGGCTTGTATCATGGTATTTTTCAATTTTCGAACATAATGATGAAAGAATTATCCCAAAAAGGTTGTAAATTAAAAAAGGTTAGCATGCAGGAATTCGAAAAGTTACCAAGAACTAAACAGCTTGATTATATGTTAGAAAGTGTTAAAATTTGTAAGAAATATTATTCCAAACTTGGCAACCAACCAATATCTGCTAAACAAATTTACGCTATGTGGAAATTCCCGGCAGCCGGAAATCCTAATGCAAAAATCAAATATGGTAAAAAAGTTCATATTGGCGCTCAAGTCCAACAAGAAAAATGTGATACAATAAAAGCAAAACAACGCGAAAGAGGAAATATTTCATTTGAATGAAATAATACATAAGCTACAATATAACTATAAACTTGATTTAACGTATCATGAAACGCATTTAGATTGACAAAAAATATGTTAAATTTAGGAAGAATACAATGTTTTCATAAAATCTGTCGTAAATAATACTGTAAGAATATGATAATAAAATGAATTTATTATTGGAGATAATATATGACATTTAATTTTTCAAAAACAAATATGAGTTTGGAAACAATTAACAAATACCTTGAATCTCAAGGTATCGAATTAACAAGTGATGAAAAGAAACAAATTAATACAATTTTTCAAGAATCTGATACTTGGCATGCTGTAGAAAGAAGCGAAGGAAAAGACGGCATCTTAAATTCAATTGAAGCATCTACATTTTCTTTAAAAATAAACAATGCATTACCAAAGCTAAAAGCAAAAATTGATAGTTTAATTGAAAATCTTGGATTAAAATTTGAAGCTCCAGAACGAGAAATAGAGGCTGCACCACGTGATAATACAAGAGTAAAAAATGTAGAACGTGAGGTTAATGAGAATGTTGAAAATCATAACAAAAAAATTAAGAAAGGCGATTTGTATACTCGTTTTATATCCCAGCTTTCTGCTAATTCTTCAATAACACTTAATGAATCTCCGGTTTTTGATAAAGAAGTTTTTACACAAGCACTTAACAGTTTAGTTAAAGACAACAGCAAGATGAAAAATATGGGGGGTGCATTTATAGGTTCTTCTATTAAGGATTTATTTAATAAACCTTTAAATCCATTTATTATTGTTGCAATTGCAATGCATGAATCCGCTCGTGGTTCTTCAAAAGCTGCATTACAAAAAAATAATATTGGCGGAATTATAGGTAAAAATGGACTTCGTAAATTTGAAAAAGTTGAACAATGTATTGATTCTATTACCTCAACTGTAAACAAAAGGGTTACAGAAGGCTATACTTCTATTAGCAAAGTCGGAAATTCCGGACGTTACTGTGCCAAAAGTGTTGGCCCTCAGTGGAGTGCACAAGTTGCAAGTTTTGCAGAAAAGCTACGTGCAAAATATGAAGAATTGCTAAAACAGAAATATGATATTAAATAGAACGGCTTTTATAATAAAATTTGGTTATAAAACTCGCATAAGCCCCCACCCGTTTTTCTAATGTTCATGCAAAGCCTTCACATTGAAAAACTACCCTCCCCCTATAAAGTGAGGACATGGAGTACGATTGTTTGCATTAGCACCTCTCCACAGAAGAGGTCGCAGATGTGCATGAGACTGTGCCGAAAGCTATAGATGCTGGTGGGGGCTTATTAATAGTTATACAATTACATAACTATAAACTTGATTTAACGTATCATAAAACGCATTTTGGTTACCAAAAAATACATTAAATTCAGCCTTATTATTACCTATCATTTGCAGAGTTTCAACCTCTATAGGAGGACCGGCAGGAGTTGAGCGCGCCGGATTTTGCGGATTAGAAATTACGCCTGTTGCACGCAAAATAGGAATATAAAGCCTGTTTTTAAAGATTTCATATTGCGTTAAACCTTTTGTAACAACACCAATATTATTACCTTCTTCGTCAATCAAAAGCCCTCTCTGCATAGGTGCAGTATTCGTTTTAGCCTCTATACCGCGAGTTTTTGGTAGATTTTTTCTAATATCATAATCCGGTTCAAAACTGCGCTTAATTATTTGATTCATATCCTCTGAAAAGACTTCTGTTATCGGATTATCTAACTCAAAAGACGCTGTAAGCAAATGATTTTTTTGCGTATTAATCCAATCAAAAACAAATTTCAAACTTGCAGAATGCTTATCAAGAGTTACATAAAGCGGAATTATATCCCAAGTTCCTTCAAAATCAATTTTCAACATTGCTCTTGTCGATGTTTTTAAAACAGCTTTAGAACGCAAAATTTTGAATTCAACTCCCGCATCGTCCGCTTTTGGACCGCAATTATAACTGTCGCCCAAGTCAACAAAATCAATTAATGACATTTTTATGCCATTTACAAATATTGTTCCGTTTTCTATTTTTAAACCTATATTAGAATTTTCAATAAAATCATCACCGATTCTTAAATCCGATTCTGAAACCGTTGGCATCAAATATTCAACCTCATTTGGCTCAAGATTTTTGACTTCTGCTAAATATGTATAAATATTTGTGTAATCTTCGGTTATAGGAATTCTCTGTGTATCAGTCAGCAAATACTTATCAAAACCTTTTCTAAAGGCTATTTTTTCATAACCTTCAAGTTTTTGTGTTGTTTCGAATTCCACAATTCCGGAAAATACACGACCTGAAAGATTTAAAATTTTCTTTTCTTCAAAATGATTTTTGAACTTCAATTCGTCTATAATTGTATTTGTGATTTGCTTAATTTTCATATAACGAATAAAATTTTCTCTATGAACATCCGCCGTAGAACATCCGCAAATACTGTCGTGAGCTTGATTTTGGAGTAGCATTTTGTAAGCATATTCAAGCAATGTATCATATTTTGTTTCTTTTTGTTGATTTTTAAATCGAGTCGCTAAATCCAAAAGATACGTACATTCTACATTTTCGCGTTTCAAATCAAGTCTTGATGAGTAGCAGCCTTGCAATACAAAAGTTTTAGAGTTGTCACGAAGTTCATCATTCCATTCAAACATCTCAAAGCGATTTTCGACATGCTTAAAATAATCAAACGGTGAGCCAAGTTTAATTATGTAATCCTCTTTCAGAATTTCATTTATAGATTCAATCTGAACATCAATATCAGTCTCAACTCCCAAATGATCCGCGCCAATTGGAAGAAGAATGTAATCGCCGGATTTTTCAGCCAACAAATCAAGAGTATTTTTAAGCATTTCAGCTTTCTTTTCAATCGGCGCATTTACAGAAAATACATCGTTAAAATAACCTCTAATTAGATTAACAGTATCCATTCCGCACCATTTGAATTCAGACGGGAAATCGCCACAACCGCGCCAAACTACACATTTATCAATCCCAAAATCCCTTAATACGTCAACTACGTTTTGACTATGTCCGAATGTATCCGGTAAATATCCGATAAACTCGTTACACCCATATTTTAGCGCAGTTTTTATGCCGATTTCTAAGTTTTTTTCAAAGCAAGTTCTATCTGTTAGGAATTCATCCACAAGACAGTAAAACGGGCCAATAAAAAGTTTTTTGCGTTTTATAAGAGAGCGCACTAATTCTTCTTGTTCCGGACGCATTTCTAAATAGTCTTCCAGCGCGCTAACTTGTCCATCAAAATAAAAACAAGGTATTTTACCTTCTTGAAGTAATTTGAGAATATTATCAAACACTCTCAAAAGCCTCATTCTAAAGACTTCAAACTCTCTGTACCACTCTCTATCCCAATGCGTATGCAAATACGCGATTACTTGCTTTCTCATAGGTTAATAATACATCAAAACTATGATTAGGACAAGCCGAGATTGTCTATTCAATCGAATTATTACAGCAATAAAATTCTTTTATCTTACCTTGTTTCAATTTCTGTTCGAATTTTGCAACAGAATTTGGTG
>CAKVJE010000034.1 GCA_934754735.1 uncultured Candidatus Melainabacteria bacterium | reverse complement strand
TTCTTCCCAATCATGACATTCGTTGCTTCAGGTTATGAACACAGTGTTGCAAACATGTTCTTTATTCCAAACGGATTATTGATGAAACACTTCCCATCAATCGTTGCTGCTTCTGGTATGACTCCAGACCAATTGGCAACTATGACTTGGAAAGGTTTCTTCTTGCACAACTTACTTCCTGTTACATGTGGTAACATTGTAGGTGCTTTTGTATTTGTTGTTCTATTATTCTGGACAGCTTACTTAAGAGAAGAACACAGACATCAACATTAGTTTAGTTAAAAAAGACCGATTCTCACTTGATGAGAATTGGTCTTTTTTTGTATAATATATAAGAATATGAGTATGAAGAAAAAGATTTTACTAGCATTAATAGCAATAGTTTTGACCACGCCGGCGTGGGCAAAAGTTAAGGAGCAAAAATTAGAAGAAGTTGTACTTGATGTTCCGCAAGAAGAATTGAATATAGAAGCTCCTCAAGCGGTGTCTATTACAGAAGAAAAAGCTCCGCAAGAAAAAAGTTTAAAAGAAAAACTTCAAGATGTTTATCATTTAGAAGTTTATAAATATGATAAACCGACGTATCTTTTACAAGATGTTTTGACTCATAAATTTGATGAAGATTCAGTATGGGATAGAACCCAGTTTTGGGCAGGTTATAACGGTGATATCGGACTTCAATTCAATGAAGGCGGTATGCACCGTGAGCATACAACAAATCATTATGACATCAATACGATTAACGTTGGTTATGATGGTTTCTTAAAGAACAATAATGGTGATTTTAGAATTATGTTTAACTTTTCACCATTATCAGAAAGAAACTGGGTAGAAAACTTGTTCGCTGATATGTACATCGCAACAAACAAGATTCCACACCACAGAATTTTAATCGGTAATTCTCGTCCGCCTGTTGGTTTAGAAGGTGCTTACGGACCATTTGTTTTGCCGTTCTTGGCTCGTTCACAAATATCAAGAAACTTCGGTACCGTTCGTAAACTTGGGGCTAAAGTTGCAGGGAATTATAGTTTGATGGATTATGACTTTGGGGTTTATAGTTCTGATACTTATTTTCAAGAATTTTTCCCTGGGGCAGAATTTATTGGTAGAGTTGATTTGAAACCATTAGGTAAAACTGATGGTAAGTATGGTAAATTACTTGTTGGCGGTAGCATGGACGCAGGTCACAGAGATAATAATTTCTGTGTTGTAGGTGCGCATGTTCAGTATGAATACAAAAGATTTATGGCAAATTTTGAATGGGCGCAAGCAAACGGTTACAATGGTACAGCCGGTTATTCAACAGATAAACATGCCAGCGGTTTTTATGCGACTGTTGCTTATATGTTGACGAAAAAACTTCAAATTTTAGCCAGATATGATGAATTTGATCCAAATAGACAAATTGCCAACAATAATAAACGTGAATATTCAGTTGGTTTAAATTATTTTGTAAAAGGTCAAGGTTTGAAATTCATTCTTAACTATGTATTCTGTCAAAATGATGCAGCAAAAGATTCACATAGAATCATGCTCGGCACACAGTTATTAATATAATTTTATTATTTTAAATAATCTTGAATGCTAGTAAAAATGGATTCTACCATCTGAGTTTTGAATGCTGAGGAATTAAGATTGGCAACATCTTTTTCATTCTTAAGGTTACCGGTTTCAATTAAAACAGCCGGAATTGGGGAAGTTTTATTTGCATCAAGAGATAAAACGCCTAATGATTGATAGGCAGATTTTGTAATTCCTTTAAACCAACTGTGCTCATTCATTTTTGATGTAATTGCGTCGGCTAATTTTTTATCACTTTGGTCAATTACTCCACCACGTTTATTGCCAAATATATGAATTCCACGAGCTTCTCCTGCGGAATTACTATGTAAACTTATTATCATATTAATTTTTTGTTTACTTTGAATTTCTCTTATTGCGTCTTGCGCACTATAAACAGATCCTTGTACAAAAACTACATTTCCACCGGCGTTTCGAATTTTATCTGTTAATTGACGCGCAATACGTTCATTAACCACCCATTCTTCTAAGGATTTACCGCCATTGCCGATAAATTCATTTGTTTCGAGATTTGGATTTTTAGAACTCATAACAGCATTACTGGTTCCGGGGTCAAAGTTAACATTTATCTTTCCGTTATTTTCAATTTTGTTCATTGCACCGCCATGCCCAGGATTGATAATAATTGTTTTTCCTGAAAGTGCTCCTTTTTTTAAAGGTTTTAGAACTTCTACCAATGCTTTAATATTTCCATTTTTATCAATAACAGGCATTGGGCGTTTTACATTCCGTAAATGAGCTTTTGCATTTTTATCCCAGTTATCATAAAGTGAATTAACCGTAAAATCTGTTGTTGTTCCACGAACTTTAATTTTTTGCGAATTATCATTTTTGAGGGTAGACGAAAGTTTTGCTTTTACAGTCTTTTTTATATTAACAAGAATTGATTGTTCTCCAATCTTTCCATCATACCACATGTAAGCTAACGCCTTATATTCAGCCTTTACATTTGGATATGAATCTTTTGTTATAATTCCGGTTTTAACTTCTCGTTCCATTGCTTCAAGACCACGTTGATAAATTTTTTTTGCAGAATTTAAAACTTTATCCGGTACTCCATTTTTAAAGCTCTTACAAGCATTTGCCATATCAAATAAACGACGTTTGCATAAACCGCTGGCAACAATTTTTTCGTTATTGTTATTAAGATAGTAGTCTCTTGTCATGTTGGCAATAGCTGTTGTGTAATCACCTTTTGTGAGCGCATTTCTTAATGTCTCATCTTGTGATATTGCACCTTCACCTCTATTAAAAGCATAATCAAGTAATGATGCTTTAATGTGTTTAGGTATTTTTTTATAGTTTTCTTTTTCAAGAATTGCTTCTAAGTTTAAATCAAATTTCATTAAATCTTCTGCAAAAAGCGCGTAGACTTCTTCATCTGTCAAATGGGTTTTAGGAAAATCTGTTCCTTCTGGTATATAATGCCCAATGCCAATTGTTTTATTACCATTTATATCAATATAAATATCATTTCTAAAACCTTCCATTCCAATAAAACCGTTTAAAAAATCTTTGTCAAAACCCATTAAATTCATTACATCATCAGCATTTTTGACATTTTTTATTGTGTAACTTTCAGGAATAATAAGTGTATCTCCAATTTGAAGAGTATCTGTGAATTTTAAATTATTTTCTTTCAAAAGTCTCATCATAGAAACATTATGATTTTTCGCAATTTTATAAAAATTGTCACCACTAATTGCTGTATACTTAGATTTAGGAGTAATATCTAAATATTTTCTTTTATCAATTGTATCATTTGGAGTTTCAACTATTTCAATATTGTTATTGTTAGAATTATTACAAGTTTTTACAATGCCCATAGTTGGTAATAAAAACATTGCTGTTAATGCCGCTAACTTGACGCTACTTGGGATTTTCTCCAGAATTTTATCAACTTTTTCATCAGATTCCTTACTCGTTTCACTAACGAATCTCTTTATTTTTTGTACTTGTTTTTCACTAAATAGATTTATCTTCATTACAAATCTCCTTGTATGCCTCTAAAGAATCCTAAAGGATTGAAATTGCCTAATTTTAATAAAAATTTACAATAGTATCTTATTTATTATTTTTTAGTTGCGCTAATTACAGTCCAAGCGCCCATTTTATCGACTTTAAAATGTGTAAAATCTTTATCCAAAGCTTTAATTAATTCATTTTTTATGTGTGAAAAAGTTAAAAACATTTCCGGAATGTTTTTATCATCCTTGTGTTTATTAATGTAATCTTCATTAAAAAAGCTTACGCTGTCCAAAAATATGACTGATACTGTTTCATTTGGCTTTATACTTGTTAAAATTAGTTCTGGAGAATTTTTGTATTCAAAACGATTGATTTTACTTATGTAAAGCACATTCTTATCACTTAAATCAACATATCTGTTAAAGCGATTTGGCTCATAATAAGTAAAAACTATGTTTTTGGGATTTCTTGCGTTAATAATTTCTGCCGGAATTCGATTCCCCTCTGCGCGTGGTAGTTTTGTTACATAATTAGGAGTAAAAAATGCTGCCAAATGAATTATTATGAATATCGCGAATAAAGCATTGCCGAGTTTTTTCAATTTTTCAAAACCTAGTGCAAGAATAAGAATTAAAATCGGCAAAATTTCAATCGAGTATTTTGTAATGAAAACGATTTTTCCGTTTAATGCTAATATTGATAGAATTAAAACAGTTAGAAAAGCAACAACAGAATATCCTTTTGCTTTTTTTAGACCTGAAAAGAACGGGTAGAATATTACAAGACAAGGTAATAACATCCATATTGCTTTAGATTTATCGTAGAAAAATACAGTCGGCGCATTTACATTGTTTGTTAGAATAGGTGAAAAATAATCTGTAAACAAAAACAAAATATTTGTATAACTAAAATGTCCCCACCATTGTGAAGTTGGAAGCATTTTTATAATATTTAAACCAAATGGCAAGATTAAAAGAAATCCCAGTAAAAAAACAAGAGCAATTTTTTTAGAAAAATACTTCTTTTTGTAAGTTACATAAAGTGTGTTGAATAAAACAAAAATCCCGCCAAGTACGTGTGTAAAAAGAATTAGCGCCATTGAAAAAAGATAAAACAAAAGATTTTGGCGGTTTGAATTCTTAATATACCTTATTGTTGCCAAAAGTCCGAGTGCTGAAAATAAAAATAACAATGAATAAAATCGAACTTCTTGCGAATAATAAATTAAAAAAGATAATATAGAAGTTATTGTAGCGGAACATAATCCCACTTTTTTGGAAAATTCTTTTCCTGCAAAATACATTGCAAAAATCGCTAAAACTCCAACGACAACAGAAGTTAAACGTAAAACAATATCCGAACAACTTGCAAAAGGTTTAAGGAATAAATAATATAACGGCATGTGACATTGTTTTAAAACTTCTTGCCAAAAGCCTTCTTGAAAAGGAGTGTTCGCAACATACCAGCTTACGTATTCATCATTCCATAAACCTTCCGGTTTGTTTATAAAACTTAATCTGAGCAAAAGCCCGAATAGCGCAATAAAAAATATCACTCCTTGCGACTCCCCTTATCTTTATATATAATATTTTACATGACAAAATTAATTATTCAAATACCTTGTTTTAATGAAGAAGAAACTCTTTTAACTACGCTTGAAGCTTTACCTAAAGTTGTTTGCGGAGTAGACGAAATTGAGGTTTTAGTAATTAATGATGGTTCAACCGATAAATCTGCCAATATAGCAAAACACTTTGGTGCGAGTGTTGTTGATATAAAGCCTAATAAGGGTTTAGCGAACGCATTTAGAGTAGGTTTGCAGGTAGCTCTAAACCGTGGTGCTGATATTATAGTAAATACAGATGCTGATAATCAATATTGTGCGGATGATATTGAAAAACTTATAAATCCTTTGTTGGAACATAAGGCAGATATTGTGGTCGGAGCAAGAGATATTTTATCAATAAAAGAATTTTCTCCACTAAAAAAGATGTTTCAAAAACTCGGTTCTTTTGTATTAAGGCTTTTGTCTTCAACTCAGGTAGAAGATGCTCCGAGCGGGTTCAGAGCTTTTTCAAAAGAAGCCGCGATAAAACTTAATGTATTTGATAATTATACTTATACGATGGAAACTTTGCTACAGGCAAATGCAAAGGGATTAAAAGTTGTATCTGTACCAATTCATGTTAATGAAAAACTGAGAGAGTCGAAATTAGTCAAAAATATTTTTGATTATATTTTTAAATCTATGAAAACAACAATTCGGATGTTTATTGTGTATCGCCCGTTTAGATTTTTCATTACAATTGCCGGCATGCTTGGATTTTTTGGATTGATTTTAGTTGTGAGATTTTTATACTATTTTTACCAAGGTTTCGGAAATGGCCATGTACAATCGCTTATTTTCGCCGCTGTATTTTTGATTTCAGCGGTTCAGGTTGCAATAATTGCGATAATTGGTGATTTATTATCTATTAATAGAAAAATTATGGAAGATGTGCAAACTCGTCTGAAACGAATTGAGTGTAATAAAAATGTGTAGACATTTTATGTTAAAATAAACTTATGCCTTTTGAATTTGAAAAACAAGTAATTTCGGATGTTATATTGATTAAACCAAAAGTCTTTGGTGATAATCGTGGCTTTTTTATGGAAACTTATAAGAAATCTGATTTTGTAAAAAATGGAATCAATACAGATTTTGTACAAGATAATCATTCCAGCTCAACAAAAGGCGTTTTAAGAGGTTTGCACTATCAAGAAGCTCCATTTGCTCAAGTAAAGCTTGTTAGATGTATAAAAGGGAGAATCTATGATGTAGCGGTTGATATTCGCAAAGATTCTCCAACATTTGCTAAATATGTACGAGTTGAACTTTCGGAAGAAAATAAGCACATGCTTTTTATACCTGAAGGTTTTGCGCATGGTTTTGTTGTGCTATCAGATTGCGCAGAATTAATCTACAAGACTTCAAACGAATACGCTCCACAAGCTGATAGAGGCATTTTTTGGAATGATGAGGATCTTAATATTGATTGGGGAATTGATTTTGAGCCTATTTTGTCAGAAAAAGATAAAAATCAACCAAGATTGAAGGAGATTTTATGAAAGTCTTAGTAACAGGTGCTAATGGCATGCTTGGGCAAGATTTATGCCCTATTCTGGAAGATTTAGACTATGAAGTAATTGAAACTGATATTAATAATTTAGATATTATAAATGAATTATTAACACATAAAGTTATGTCAAATGAGAAGCCGGATGTTGTAATCCATTGCGCGGCTTACACAAATGTCGATAAGGCTGAAGAAGAATTTGAGCAAGCTAAATTGATTAATGTAGTCGGCACGGAAAATGTCGCAAAAGCTTGTGCTAAAAATGATGCAATATTAGTTTATGTTTCAACAGATTATATTTTTGATGGTAAAAAACAAGCTCCTTATGAGGTTGATGACAAACCAAATCCGATAAATAACTACGGATTAACAAAGTTTCAAGGTGAAGAAGTTGTAAAAAAATACTGTAAAGATTATTATATTGCGCGCACCAGTTGGCTTTACGGTCATCATGGAAAGAATTTTGTAGAAACAATGATTGCTCATAAAAATGACGAAATTCTAAAAGTTGTAAATGATCAAATCGGTTGTCCGACATGGACTGTTGAGCTTGCTAATGGTATTATTAAAATGCTGGAAGAGTTTGAATACGGCACGTATCATATTTGTGGAAGCGGTCAAACAAGTTGGTATGAGTTTGCAAAAGAAATATTTGAATATTTAGATATAAGCGTGAATTTGCAACCTTGTAAAACTGAAGATTATCCAAGACCAGCAAAAAGACCGCAATACAGCGCGATGAACAATCATAAAATTTGCAGAAATTGGAAGCAAGCTTTGCATGATTATTTAGATTTAAGAATAGAGGAATAAAATGAAGAGAAAGATAAGTATATTAGGTTCTACAGGTTCTATAGGACGTCAAGCCTTAGAAGTTATTGAAAAATTACAGGACAAATTTGAAATATTAGCTTTGACAGCAGGTGGAAATACGGAGCTTCTAAATGAACAAATAAAAAGATTTAAACCTAAATATGCTTATGCAGAAGATATAAGCAAAATTGAAGGTGCTATACCTTTGAGCTTAGATGAAATTTGTTCAAACAAAGAAAACGATATTATTTTAGTTGCTGTGTCTGGGAGAATAGGTTTAAGACCTACAATAACAGCGATTAACAATGGAATTGATATCGCTTTAGCCAACAAAGAAACTCTTGTAATGGCGGGTGATATTGTTATGAACCTTGCTAAATCTAAAGGAGTGAAGATTATCCCCGTAGATAGTGAACATTGTGCTATTCATCAATGCATTAAAGATATTGCGCAAGTAGACAAACTTATTATTACAGCATCCGGCGGTCCATTCTTAAAGAAAACTGTTGAAGATATGAAAAATGCAACAGTAGAACAAGCGTTAGCTCATCCGCGTTGGAATATGGGACGCAAAATTACTGTTGATAGTGCAACTCTTATGAACAAAGGGTTAGAAGTTATAGAAGCGCATTATTTGTTCGGCATGGATTATGATGATATACAAGTGGTTGTTCATCCGCAAAGTATTGTGCATTCTGCAATAGAATATGTTGATGGTAGTGTAATTGCACAACTCGGTTTACCTAGTATGCATATTCCAATACAATATGCAATTACGTATCCCGAACGTTATGAGGGAATAAAGTCTAAGAGCTTTAGTTTTGCAGAGATTGCGCGTTTAGATTTTGAAGAACCAAACTGGGAAAAATTTAAGGCATTAAAGTTAGCTTATGAAGCTGGTAGAGTTGGAGGAACTGCAACCGTTTGTTTAAATGCATCAAATGAAGAGGCAGTTTTTGCGTTCTTGAAAGGTCAAATAAAATTATTTGATATCATTGATTCCGTAGAAAAAATGATGTCCCAGCATACTGTTATAAGTAATCCGACATTGGATGAAATTTTTGCGGTTGATGAAGAAATTAGACGCAAAACCAGAGAATTGTTTTAAACATGACTTTTGCAAACTTTCAATTAAATATATGAGGATAAAAAATTATCTCTTATGTATAATATAATAGGGATATAATATAAAGGAAAAGTTATGCCTATTGAAGGATTTGATTATAAAGGATTTGCTACAAATATGGCAGAACAAGCAAAAGAGCTTGTTCCGCAGGAGTTGGAAGATAGAGAAAAAGAATATATCGTAAAAACTCTCGGTAATTTTACTCTTTTAGCAGGTGAAGCTCTTTATAATGATCAACAGCTTAATTTGAATGCAGAACAAGCGGTATTTATTACACAAATTATTGCTGAATGGTCATTCCATAAATCAATCGACTTGATACATTCCGGTATTCTTCCGCAATATTGGGATAGTATTATGCAAAAAATCGCATTTACTATTTTTGAAGTGGCTAAACAAGCCGTTATTAGAAAAATCCCGCAGGATCAACTTCTGCAAGCTGTCGAGCATCATGTTATAAAAGTTTATAATCAAAGTATTGAAGAGTTGCAACAAAAAGGTCTTATTGATGAAGAAACGAAAAATAAAGCTGAAAGTCAGTCAAATATTGATGCTATGGCACAACAAGCTCAAGCTGAGCAAGATAGATTAAAACAAGAACAAGCTGCAGAAGCTGAAAAAGCTCGTCAAGAAAAAGAACAACGCAGAGCTAATCGAAAACAAGCGCGTGAACAAGCTGCTAACAGACAACCGGTATCTATTCCACAAGGAATTACAAATAAGCAGATGAAATTAATGTCTTTAGCATTGGTGTTGAAACTGATGTCTCAAGATAAAGTAACAACAATACTTAACAAGTTTGATTCTAATGATTCATTAGCAATTTCTCAATACATGAACATGGCAGACTTAGAATCACATCTTGATGGTGATTTGGTTACAGATTGCTTAAAAGAAATGAAAGAGTATTTGCCAATAAAGCGCAAACTCACAAAAGAAAATGTTCTTGGAGATTTGTTAAGAATTTATAGAGAAATTCCGCGTGAGCGTATCGAAAAAGTTATAAAAAACGAGCGTCCGCTTGTAAAAAGGTTTATAGCACAGGCCTATGACGGCGAGTATTCAGAATTACCGTTAAGAGTAGCGGGAATTGTTGCACAATATATAGAAGAGAGTGTATAATACTTTTATATGATAATTAAAAAAAGAAATTTGAGGGGGAAGATAGAAAAAACAGAGCCTAAAAAAGTAGAGGCTCAAGTTTTTGATGCTCAAATTTCAGAAGTTGAAAATATAGAACAACAATCTGTGGTTGAAGAAGTTGTTCAAGAAATTTCTCAACCACAAGCACCACAAGAACCTGAAATTGATTTATTTGATATAGAAAATATAGATTTCACACAACGACAAGAACGCAGACGCGGTTCAAGAAGACGAGGTTACCGCAGAATTGATGATAGGAATCTTGTTTCTCGTGCTCAAGAAGAAGCTGAAACAATCAAAAAATCAGCATTTGAAGAAGGTTATAGAAAAGGTTTAGAACAAGCTAATTCAGATCTGGAAGCGTTTAAAAACAATTTTTCAGAATTTATGAATGCTCCTAAAAATGTTTTTGAATATATCGCTCCTGATATATTGGAAATAAGCGTTGATATAGCAAAAAAAATCATTAAAAAAGAAGTTGAGAGTGATCCGCAAGTATTAGTTAATACAATTGTGGATGTACTTAAAACTGTTTCGAAAAGCGAACCTAAGATTAATATAAGGGTCAAACCTCAAGCGGTACAGTTTATCAAGGACACATTGCCTAATATAACTTATCAATATGGTATTGACGCTAAAATTAACATAATAGCTGACCCTTCAATTGAAGAAGGCGGATGTGTTTTTCAAACAAACAACGGCATCGTTGATGCATCAATTGACACACAGTTAGAAATCATTAAAAAAGCGTTAGAAGGAATGTAAAACTAATTCTCTCGCCACTTATGCGAGAGGGGGGGTATAAAACCTTCAAAAGGATAAAATGGCAGCGGAAGGACAACAACAGAACAATCATTTATCAGAAATATTTTTGGCACTCTTCGTAATGACTTTGGTTTTAATCTTGATTATGGAGATGCCAAATTGGGTTATCAATTTTTCAATAAGCTTGAATATCACACTCGGTATTGTGCTTTTGATGATATCTTTGTATGTCCAAAAGCCATTAGAATTGGCTGCTTTTCCTTCAATTATTCTTTTAGGTACAATGTTCCGTTTGGTACTTTCAATTGCTTCAACCAGACTTATTTTGGCTAAAGGTGATGCCGGAGAAGTTGTACACGCGTTCGGAACGTTCGTTACCGGCGGTAACATGATTGTAGGTGGTGTAATCTTCCTGATTATTACAGTTGTACAGTTCATGGTAATTACAAAAGGTGCTGAACGTATCGCCGAAGTTTCTGCACGTTTCGCCTTAGACGCTATGCCAGGTAAACAAATGACGATTGACGCCGATTTTAACGCTGGTTTAATCTCTCCCGAAGAAGCGGTAAAAAGACGTGAAGACTTACAAAGAGAATCAAGCTTGTTCGGTTCTATGGACGGTTCCATGAAGTTCGTAAAAGGTGATACTATGGCAGGTATCATCATTGTTATAATTAACATTGTAGGCGGTTTGACAATCGGTTGTTTGGTTAACCAAATGCCAATTGCAGACGCGGTTGGTAAATATACCGTTTTAACTATTGGTGATGGTTTGGCGTCACAACTTCCGTCACTTTTAATGTCAATCTCAGCCGGTATCGTAATGACTCGTGCTTCTGCTACAAGTAATTCTTTAGGTAGTGATTTGACAGCACAAATTATGGCGAAACCTTATTCATTATTCTTTGCTGCATTATTCTTAGGATTAATTACAGTCAGCTGCCCGATTACAGGTTTGCCGTTCTTCCCATTCTTATGCTTTACAATTATATTGGCTGTAGCAGGCTTCTCTGTATTGGTTAACGCAGACGTTCAATCTCAATTGGGTCAATTAGAAAGCGTACGCCAAAATATGCAAGACTTGGTTAACCCTAATAAGATGTACGAAAGACTTGGTGTTGATGTATTGAGTTTGCAAGTTGGTGCCGGCTTGCTTGTTATTGCCGACCCAGATCAAGAAGGTCAATTGCTTGCCAAAATTGCTGCTTTACGTCAAAGAGTTACTGATGAATTGGGTTATATTTTACCAAACATCCGTATTATGGACTCATCAGCTTTGGAAGCAAACGAGTACGTAATTTCAATCCGTAACAATGTTGTTGCATCAGGTTATGTATATCCGGGTAAATACATGGTAATTGCTGACCAATGGGATTCTGTTAAGAAAACAATTCCCGAAGATGCTATTGTTGGTGTAGACCCTACTTACCAAACTCAAGCATACTGGATTTCTCAAGATGATGCGAGAGCTGCTAAGAATGTTACAGCGGTTGACGCGACAGATGTTCTTGTTACGCACTTGCAAGAATGTGTAAGAAAACACGTTGACGAAGTTATGACAAAAACTGATGTTCTTAAGCTTATGGAACTTGTACGTTCTCAAGATCCGACTCTTGTAAACGACTTAGTTCCTGCAATTATTTCAACTTCAGATTTAAGAAAGATTTTTGTAAACTTAATTAGAGAAAAAGTTTCTATTAAGGACATTATCTTTGTATTTGAACGTTTGTGCGATTATGCGAGATTTTCTAAAGAGCCTGATATCTTGTCGGAACGTTTGCGCGCAGCTTTAGGTCGTCAAATCTGTTTGAGTAATGTTGATCGCGACCACGTACTCTATGCATTAACACTTTCTCCTGAATGGGAAAAGACTTTGGATGACAGTTGTCAAAGAACTGAACTTGGTACAATGTTCTTACTTAATCCAATGCAAGTACAAGATTTGATTGAATCTACAGCAATGACTCTGATGAGAGCGCATCAATCAATCGGACAACAACCTGTAATCTTGTGTTCACCTAGAATCCGATTACCTTTATATCAATTGCTTGAACGTCATATTCCAACAATTGTCGTAATTTCTTATTCAGAATTGATTACAGATATCAAGGTAGAAGCGGTTGATACAATTGGCGAAAATAGCGGATATTAATATGTTTTATTTTGATGATTTTTATGATAATAAAGTTTTAAAAAGTAGCTACCTAAAAGATATAACAGCATTTTTTACGACAAGAGAGGCAATCGATTTTTCAAAACTTAATGCGCAAAGAATATTACAACCGGAACAGACTCATAGCGATAATGTTGATATTGTAGATTCTCGTGATGAGTATTTGAATACTGATGGTTTAATTTTGACGAATACAAAAGATGCGATAAAATTAAAATTTGCAGATTGTACACCACTTATTTTTTATGATACCAATAAAAAAATAGCAGCAATTTCTCATGCCGGATGGCGCGGAACTGCAGAAAAAATCGGAGTAAAAACTTTGATAAAAATGCAATCAAATCCAAAGGATGTTGTTGCAGTAGTTGGTCCTGCAATATCACTTTGTTGCTATGAAGTATCAGAAGAAGTTCGAGATAGACTTCTTAATACTGTACAAGAAAAAGAAGGGCTTGCAATTAATAGGAATGTTGATTTAAAAAAAATTAACGCACAACAACTTAAAGAATTTGGAGTTGAGAAAATAGATATTTGCCCATACTGCACAAGTTGTAACAACAATTTATTTTATTCTTATCGAAAAGAAAATGGTACAGATAAAAGACATTTTGCAGTTGTTAAATTAAAAAGCTAGTTTTTTTTATGATATACTTTATTCAAAGAATAAAGTAGTCGGGTAATTGCGCTCAACTAGAGTGAGGAAAGTCCGTGCATCTAAGGACAGACTGCCGGAGAAACTCCGGACGGCGTGAGCCGGTGGAAAGTGGCACAGGAAAAATACTGCCGATGGATTTATAATCACAGGCGATGGTGCAACGGTGAGTTAAGAGCTTCACCAGCGATATCGGAAGGTATCGGCTAGCTAAACCCCAGTTGGATGCAAGATTGAATTAGACGTTACAAAGGTGTCCGCCAAGTCTAAAGAAATCGCTTGAGATTGGAAGTAATTCCAATACCAGATAGATAATTACCTTGAAACAGAACACGGCTTATGAGCTACTTTGTTCTTTTTTTTTATGTAAAACTTAAACTGTAGCCATTTTTTCTTGAAGAGTATGCGCTGATTCTTCGTAACCCGCTCTACCCATAAGCGCATAAGTATAATTTTTAGCTTGCTCTACACCAGGTTGATTAAACGTATTAATGTTATACAATTCTCCGGCAATTGCTGTTTGAACTTCAAGCATATAAAGAAGTTGAGCAACATTATACTCATCAATCTTTTCTAATGAAATTGTCATTGTAGGACGTGAATAATCCGCCAAAGCTACTCTTGTAGAGTCAGCTTCCGCATTAATTAAATCATTAATCGTTTTGCCGCCTAAATAACCAATTCCGGTGTATTCGAATATGTTCGGAATTTCCAATGTTGTGTCAAAATTATTAACTCGAATAAATGTAATAATTTTATTATTTGGTCCTTCATTATACAACTGAATTTGTGAGTGTTGATCAGTTGCTCCGACAGCCTTAACAGGAGTTGGACCAACATTAACTTTTTCACCGGAATTGTTATATTCTTTGCCTAAAGACTCTGCCCAAAGTTGAACATACCAATCTGAAACATATTTTAGCCTGCTCGAATAAGGCATCATAACTGAAATGTTTTTACCTTTTTCTACATCCATAAGATATTGAACTAAAGCTCCTTGAGCTGCAATATTTTGATGAATATCAGTATTTTTAAGCGCCAAATCCATGTCTTTAATACCATTCATAATTTGGTCTATATCTAAACCAACAAGCGCAAATGGAACTAAACCAACTGCTGAAAATACAGAAAATCTTCCGCCAACATCATCAGGAACTACAAAAGTTTTGTAACCTTCTTGGTCTGCTAATTGTCTTAAAACTCCTATTTTTTTATCTGTTGTAGCAACAATATTTCTTCTGTAATTATCTCCAAGTTCTTTTTCTAAACGGTCTTTAATTATCATGTATTGAGACATTGTTTCCGCCGTAGAACCTGATTTTGTAATTACATTTACCAAAGTTTTTTTCAAATCAAGAATGTCTAAAAGTCCGTTCATTGAATCGGGATCAATATTATCTAAGAAAAAGATTCTAGGTAAACCGTTTCTCTGTTCTGGTGTTAAAAGGTTCCAATAAGGTTTAAGCAATGCTTCTGTAACAGCTAAACCACCAAGAGCAGAACCGCCAATTCCTAAAACAAGGATGTTATCAAATCTTCCTTCAACCATTGAAGCAAATTCTTTAACATACCAAACAGTTTCTTCGTTATAGCCTAAATTCATCCATTGCAACCATTGTCCCGGCTTATCTTTGCGTTGATTTAAGTTTTTAATTATATCAGAAATTTGTTGTTTGTAGTTTTCAAATTTTTCATACAAGTTTAAACCGTTTTCTTCGCCAATGACAGCAGAATCAACGTTTCTGCAATTTAGTTTAAGCATCCACAAATCCTTTCTCAATAACTTAACACCCTTATTTTAATTGTACTATTAACAATTATTTTTTCAAGGGAGTTCTCTTGGTTTTTAATAGTGTTTAAGGCTTTTGAAAGCTGTGTTTTATGTATTACCCATTTGGCAAAATTTACAATTGTAATAAAACATGTTACAATGTCGATAAAAGAAGAGGGTAATATTATGAAATATTTAAAATATATTAAATCAATGATGTTTGTTGCTTTATCGGCAGGTATTTTAACTACAAGTGCTGTTTGTATAGAAAAAGTTTCTGCTCAACCGGCTACGCTTCCGGCAAAAAAATCTACAGCACTTGAACAAACTGCAACGACTCAGGTTTTTCAAGTAGCACCGCTTACGGTAGTAAATCACCCGTCAAGTTACTTGAATAAAACAGTTTTAATGAAAGCTAAGTTTGATAAATTTTCAACTTTGGGCTTGGATTATAAACCGGCTTTTAAATCTTCTGATGATTATATTTCTTTCTTAATCAGAAGAGATGATTCTGCTCATGATATTCCGTTATCAGAAATGAAATTATTCTTGAAACGTACGGAAGCTGAAAAATTTATTGATTTAAAAACAAATGATGAAATAGAAATTAAAGGTGTTGTATTTTCTGATGCATTAGGTGATGTTTGGATTGATGTTAAACAATTGACCGTAACAAAAAAAGCACCGGAAGATAAGAAAGACGGAGTTAAATAATTATGCCACAAGTTGCAAGCAATGAAAAAGAAAAAAATAAAGATAAACAAATAAAAAAACAAGTATTTTTGACAGTTCATGGACATTTTTACCAACCACCAAGAGAAAATCCTTGGTTGGAAGCTATAGAGCAGCAAGATAGCGCACTTCCTTTTCATGATTGGAATGAAAGAATTAACAATGAATGCTACAATCCTAACTCTGTTTCAAAGATTGTAAATTCAAAAAATCAAATTTTGAATGTTGTAAATAACTACGAATACATTAGTTATAACTTCGGTCCGACACTTTTATCTTGGATGGAAGAATTTGCGCCTTTAGCTTATGAACGTGTAATTAAAGCTGATATTAATTCTCGTCGTGCTCACAGCGGACATGGAAACGCGATTGCGCAAGTTTATAATCACATGATTATGCCTTTAGCAAACGAAAGAGATAAACAAACCCAAGTAAAATGGGGGATTAAAGATTTTGAATATCGTTTTGGTAGAAAACCTGAAGGTATTTGGCTTGCTGAAACTGCTTGTGACGATGACACTTTAAGAGTTTTAGTTGAAAATGGAATCAAGTTTACGATACTTTCACCATATCAAGCGCAAAGAATCAGAAAAGAAGGTGAAAAAACTTGGCAGGATGTGAGTTGGGGAAATATAGATCCCGCACGTTCTTACAGATATTACATAAAATCTGCACCAGGGAAATATATAGATTTATTCTTCTATGACGGTGCAATTTCTCGTTCAGTTGCGTTTGATGAACTTTTAACAGATGGTAACAAGTTTGTTAACAGATTGAAAGATGGTATTTCTGATTTAAGAAATTATCCTCAGCTTGTAAATATTGCGACTGATGGTGAAAGTTACGGTCACCATACAAAATTTGGTGATATGGCATTAGCTTATGCGATGAAGTTAAGAGTGAAAGATGCCGGATTTATTGTAACTAATTACGCAGAATATTTAGACAAGTACAGAAGTGATTGGGAAGTTGAAATAAAACCGGTTTCTTCTTGGAGTTGTTCTCATGGAGTTGGCAGATGGTCAGACGATTGCGGTTGTTCAACAGGCGGACATCCGGGGTGGAATCAAAAATGGAGAAAACCTTTAAGACAAGCGTTGGATTACTTGAGAGATGAGATGACTACTTTGTATCATAAACAAGGTAAAAAATTCTTTAAAGATCCGCAAGAAACTCGCGATAATTACATATCTGTAATTATGGATAGAAGCGATAT
>CAKVJE010000033.1 GCA_934754735.1 uncultured Candidatus Melainabacteria bacterium | reverse complement strand
GAGCGGAAGACGAGACTCGAACTCGCGACAGTCTGCTTGGAAGGCAGATACTCTACCAACTGAGCTACTTCCGCATGCCTATTAAGTATACTCCGAACAAAAAAATTTTTCAAGAGGGGTCTTTAAGGTAATTTTTATTATTTTTTATCTATTCCAACTTTTATTTGTTTGTAGTATAATCATTTTGCTCAGAGGAGGGTATTTAATGATTAATGTAGCTGTGTGCGGTGCAAATGGCAAAATGGGGCAAGAGGTTGTAAAAGCTGTAGAGGCTGACGATAACATGACGCTTGTTGCAAAAATCGACATTAAAGACGGTGAATTTGCGACGATTAAAGATGCAAAAAACTCTGTAAAAATTGATGTTTTAGTAGATTTTACTCAGCCAAAATCAATTTATGAAAATGCTTTATATTGTTTAAATAATGGTATTAATATAGTTATTGGAACAACCGGTTTATCTGATGAAGAAATTGACGAGCTTAAAAACTTAGCGCAAAAATCGGGTCTAGGTTGCTTGATAGCTCCAAATTTTTCTACAGGCGCGGTTTTAATGATGAAATTTGCTCAAATGGCATCAAAATATTTTGATAATGCGGAAATTATTGAACTTCATCATAACCAAAAAAAAGATGCTCCTTCAGGCACAGCGGTAAAAACAGCTTTAATGATGGCCGGTGAAAATACTAATTTCACAACAGGAAATTGTCAAGAAGTTGAAACTATAAAAGGCGCAAGAGGCGCTAATTCTTATAACAATATCCACATTCATTCAGTAAGAATGCCGGGCTACATTGCTTCACAAGAAGTTATATTCGGTGCAAGCGGACAAATTCTAACCATCAGACATGATTCAATGAATCGTGAATGCTATATGGACGGAGTTTTGAGAGCAGTTAGATACGTAAATGAAAATCATAATTTTGTTTATGGTTTAGAAAATATTTTAGATTAAGCTAAATAGGAGCGAAGATGAAAAAGGCAAGAATAGCTATTTTAGGTGCTACAGGCGTTGTAGGTAGAGAAATTACAAAGATTACAGAAGAGTTAAATGTTGAATTTGAAAGCATCAAATTCTTATCAAGTGCAAAAAGTGCCGGTTCAAAAATAACCTTCAAAGGTCAAGAATATACTGTAATTGAAGCAACGCCGGAAGTTTTTGACGATGTTGATATCGTTATGGCATCAGCCGGTGGTTCTACCAGTCAAAAATTTGCTCCGGAAATCGTAAAACGCGGTGGAGTAATTATTGATAATTCATCAGCTTTTAGAATGGAAAAAGATGTTCCGCTAGTTATTGCAGGTGTTAACGATGAAGATTTAAGAAAACACAAAGGTATTATTGCAAATCCGAATTGCTCAACATCACAGCTTATGTTAGTATTAGAACCTTTAAAACAATTTGGGTTTAAAAAACTTATCGTATCAACTTATCAAGCTGTGTCAGGTGCCGGCTTAGCTGCAATAAATGAACTAAAAGAAGATACAATTGCAAATTTGGAAGGTAAACCTTTCGAAAACAAATGTTTCAAAAAGCCGATTTCTTTCAACGTAATTCCACAAATCGATGTATTCTGTGAAAATGGTTATACAAAAGAAGAAATGAAAGTTGTAAATGAAACAAAGAAAATTTTACATTTAGATGACAGTACTATGATTTCTTGTACAGCAGCTCGTGTTCCTGTGTTTAATGGACACTCAGAAGCTGTAGATATTGAATTCAATGAAGAAGTTTCGCCGGAAAAAGTCAGAGAAATTTTGTCTAACGCTTATGGTGTAAAAGTTATCGATAATCCTGCAAACTTTGAATACCCAACAACAAGAGATGCAAGCGGAGTTGATCCGGTATTTGTTGGAAGAATCAGAAAGAATTTGGCATTCAATAATGGTATTTCTCTCTGGTGTGTTGCAGATAATTTAAGAATCGGTGCAGCTTTGAATACTGTAAGAATATGCAAAAGAGTTATTGAAATGGGGTTATTTTAATGAATATAAGTAGTATTAATGCAAGTATGAATTTCGGAAAAAATCCAAGAATAAGAGTTTCTAAAAGAAAGATAGAAAAAACTGAAATGGCAATAAATAAAACAATTTCAAGTGTTTTACCAAAAGAAATGCCATTAGAAAAGAAAGTTTATTTTGTTTCTCAAGAAGAAGCTTTTAACAGAGTTAAGGATTCAATACAGCTTTCAATTGACAAGATGAGGAATAAGTAATTTTGGGTAAACTTGTAAGTCAAAATGAAATCATTGATATAGTAAGAAAAGGGCAGGCAGAAGGTAAAACTTTTGTTGCAACAAACGGATGTTTTGATATTTTGCATGTCGGTCATGTAAGATATTTACAAAAAACCAAGGCATTAGCAGATTATTCAATTGTTATGCTTAATTCAGATAAATCCGTAAAAATGATTAAAGGCGAAGATAGACCGATTAATAACGAGCAAGATAGAGCCGAATTGTTAAGTGCTTTGTCATGCGTTGATTATGTGGTATTATTTGAAGAGAAATCTCCGGCAGCTTTATTGGAGGCAATAAAACCGGATATTTATACAAAAGGTGCTGATTACACGCTTGAAACTTTACCGGAGAGAGATATTGTAATCAGAAATAATATAAAAGTTGAATTTATCGACTTTGTTGCCGGAAAATCAACTACAAACGTGATTAAAAAGTGTTTAGGATAATAAAAGGAGTGTATTATGAAAACTTTTACATTGGAACAAATTGCACAAATTACAGGCGGTATGCTTTCTAAGGCAAAAGATGTTGCTATTACAAACATAGCTCCACCTCTTTTGGCTGACGAAAATACTTTAGCTCTTGCTTTAGGTGAAGATGAAATCAATAACCTTTCTAAAACAAAAGCTCAAGCGGCTCTTGTTCCTTTGGGCGTAAATATAGATGGTTATTCAACAATCGAAGTAGAAAGACCAAGATTAGCAATGATGAAATTAATTACAATGTTCTACGAAGAACCACATGTTAATTCTGGTATTCACCCAACAGCAGTAGTTCATCCTTCTGCAAAAATTGGTCAGAATGTATCTTTAGGTGCAAATGTTGTAGTAGCAGAAAATGCTGTAATTGGTGATAATACAAAAATTTTGGCTAACGGTTATATCGGAAACGGTGCTCAAATTGGCGCTGATTGCTTCTTCCACCCTGCAGTATGCATTGGTGATAGAGTTAAAGTTGGCAATAAAGTAATTTTACACCACGGAGTTTCTCTTGGTGCTGACGGTTTCAGTTTCGTTACTGAAAATCCGAATAACATTGAACAGGCTCGTAAAGACGGAGAAATCAAAGAAAACGACGTTCAACAAGTTATTTTCAAAATACCTTCAATCGGTTCTGTAGTAATCGGAAACAATGTTGAAATTGGCGCTAATACAGCAATTGATAGAGGTACAATTGAAAATACTGTTGTTGGTGATAATACAAAAATCGATGACTTGGTTATGATTGGACACAATTGCCGTATTGGTAAGGGTTGTATGATTGTTTCTCAAGTTGGTATTGCAGGCAGCTGTGTAATCGGTGATAGAGTAGTTATTGCAGGTCAAGCAGGTTTGGCTGACCATATTTCAATTGGCGATGATACAATTATTGCTGCTCAAGCCGGTGTAACTAAGAGCTTCCCAGCAAAATCAATTGTAGTTGGCGCTCCTGCAGTTCCAAGAAAAGAATTCATCAAACAATTGAAGATTATGAAAGACGCAGGCGATTTAATAACTAAATTCAAAAAATACGAACCACTTCTTAAATCTTTTGAAGAAAGTGTAAATGAAGGCGAAGGTAAGTAGTTTTTGTTGGGCTGAAAGCCCAACCTACAATTGAGAAAACAAATCTTGTGTTCCCTCCCTTTGTAGGGGGAGGGCTAGGGTGGGGCTTATCTCCACAAGGAATAATTGGTATGGGAACAATAAAATCAGAAATAAAAACATCGGGCAAAGGATTAATGAAAAATCGCGAATGTGAGGTTCTAATCAAACCTTCGCGTGGCGGTCAAATTCGAATATTTTCAAAAGGTGCGGATGTTCCGTTTAATGTTTGTATAGAAAATTTATATTCTACAGATCATTGCGTAACTCTGTGTAGTAAAGAACACAGAACATTGTTAGGTGATTACAAATACAAAGTAATGCTTTGTGAACACTTTATCGCGGCTTGCGCAATCTGCGGAATTGATTCGATTGATGTTTATTTATCAGAAACTGAAATGCCGATTTTTGATGGTAGTTCAAAAGTTTGGGTTGAGTTGTTCAAAAAAGCAGGTATTGAAGGTGTAAATAAAGACGCTTATACTGTTTCAGAACCTGTTTATTATTTGAACGGTAAAACAAGCCTGGTTATTGTTCCGGACAAAGAACTTAGAATTACTTATGCAGTAAATTATGACCATCCGGATTTGCGTGGACGTTGGGTAACAATGGATAACAAGAACTTGGAAGAAATTATTGAAGCCAGAACGTTTGGTTTTTATAAAGACTTAAAAAAATATCAAATGTTAGGTTTTGCAAAAGGTGTTACTATTGATAACACAGTTGGTTTGAAGGATGAAGGTTTTACAACTGAATTACGTTCAGAAAACGAACCTATTAAACATAAAATTTTGGATTTGATTGGTGATTTGTATTTAACAGGTGTTTCACCGTTGAATTTTAAAGCGCAAATTTTGGTTAAAGAAGCAGGGCATGCCGTTCATACAAAAGTTGCTCAAGTATTAAAAAATAAATTAGTAAAAATATAAGGAGAAATTAAATGACAGAAGAATTAGGAGTAAAAATTGGCGAAACTGAAGCTGGTGAAGACATTTTATCATTTGACGTAATGCAAATTATGGATATGATTCCTCACAGATACCCATTTTTGCTAGTTGATAAAATTACAGAATGTGTTCCTGGTAAATATGCAAAAGGTTATAAAAACTTAACTATGAACGAAGCATTCTTCCAAGGACACTTCCCTGGTAATCCTGTAATGCCTGGGGTATTGCAATTAGAAGCTTTGGCTCAATGCTCAGCACCTGTTTTGATGTGCTTGCCTCAATACAAAGGTAAATTGACTTTGTATGCAGGAGTTGACAATGTTAGATTTAAAAATATTGTAAGACCTGGTGACAGATTTGAAATGCATATCGAATTAATTAAGGCAAAAGGTCCTATCTGCAAGAGCCACGGCGTAGGTTATGTAGATGGTAAAGTTTGTATCGAAGCTGATATGACAGTTGCTTTGAAATAGTCAAAAATTTTATTTTATGAAAATACCGCGGGACATTTGATGTTCCGCGGTATTTTTTATATAACGCTGTTTTGTATAATCCCATTTTTAAAAGTCTCAATATTGCTTAATGTAGTATTTAGAATTTTTTCGATTGCTTCTTTAGTATTATATGCAATATGTGGTGTTAGAATTACATTATCCAATTGGAACAAACGTGTATTGATAATAGTTTGTTTTAAAGTTAATTTATCAAGTCTGTTAATTCCAATCATATAATCTACATCAGTAATAGTTTGTTCGTTTTCTAATACATCAAGCCCTGCGCCGAGAATTTTCTTGTTTACTAGGGCATTGAATAGAGCAGACGTATCAATCAATTCTCCGCGTCCGGTGTTGATTAGAATTGCAGTTTCTTTCATTTTGTCAAAACTGCTTTCATCAAACATGTGATAGTTTTCCTGATTCATTGGTGCATGAATTGAAATAAAATCTGAATTTCTAAGTAAAGTGTCAAAATCTGTATATGTAACATTCAAATCAACTTTTAAAACTTCTTTTTCGACTTTGTCGTAACCTAAAATTTTCATACCTAAACCATGTGCAATTCTTGCAAATGCTGAACCAATTGCGCCAAGACCTACAATACCCATTGTTTTTCCGTACAATTCCATTCCCATCAAACAAGTAGGATGGACTTTAGAATTTTTGTATTCAAGATATGAAACTGTAACTTTTCTCAAAACATCCATTAAAAGTGCTAATGCGAATTCTGCAACAGATTGATTTCCATATTCCGGTGAATTTTCAACTACGATATTATGAGCTTTGCAGTATTCTATATCTATATGGTTAAATCCGACAGAACGCAAGGCTATCAATTTGAGATTTTTGAATTGTTTAAGCACATCAGCATTCACTCTTGATGTTGTGAATACAGAAATAATTTCAGCGTCTGCATAATCCGGATTAACAAGTTCTAAATCATTTAGTGCGTCATGAACAAAAAAATAGTCATCTTTGCGTTTTGCACGCAAAAATTCTTCTTCGTAATTTTCAATATCAAAAAATACAGTTTTCATAAAATCATCTCTCCGTTTTCCACATAATAAAATACAAGTTCGGAGAGTCAATTCTACAAGGCGGTAATTTACTTTTTAAGCTTTACATCTCAATCTTCAAGTGCTAATCTTGACTTAAAGATAGGAGATTGTTATGTCTAAAAATATATTTATTACAGCAACAGGAACAGACATAGGAAAGACTTATGTTTCTGCGCTAATTGTAAAAAAAATGCGTGAAGCAGGGCTCAATTGTGGTTATTTTAAACCGGTGCTTAGCGGAGTAGTTGAAAAAGACGGAAAACTTGTTGAAAGCGATTGTAATTATGTTGTAAACACAGCGAAAATTCCAACGAGTGCGGATGATTGTGTTGCATATTGGTGGAAAGAAGCTGTATCTCCGCATTTAGCCGCCAAAAGAGCAAACATGGAAATTGATATTGCAAAAATCAAATCAGAATTTAAAAAGAAAACATCAGAATACGACTATCTTTTAATTGAAGGAGCAGGCGGAATTACTTGTCCTTTAAGACTTGAAAATGGCGAAAAATATATTTTAAAAGACTTAATCAAAGAATTAGGCGCACCTATAATTATAGTTGCTGACGGCGGGCTTGGAACGATAAATTCAACACTTTTGACTGTTGAATATGCTCGTGCTAATGGTATTAAAATTGTGGGAATTATTTTAAATAATTTTAATAGTAATAGCTTTATGCAGCAAGATAATTTGAAGCAAGTTGAATATTTAACAGGAATAAAAGTTGTGGCGACAGTCGGTAAAAATCAAGATGATATAGTTTTATTGAAAGATTTGTTTGAATAAAAAAATTTAAAGGCGGCTTCTTTGAAGCCGCCTTTAATAAAAACTTTATTTATAATTAATTTTATACCCTTCATCGACCACTCTACCGGCACAAGCTGTTCCGTCAACATCTTTCGGTTCTTTATCTTGACAACCGGCTTCAGAATCCCACTTTGGATATTTCGAATTGTAATTATAAACAGCATCGCTACCAGCTGGGTAGATTCTACCATTTTCACCCAGCAATAATAAGAACATATCTTTTCCCATCGTATTTGGTCCTTTGTCCCCATTTACATCTAAAACAATTTCAGCTGCTGGATGACAAAATTCTTGAGAACTTGTACAAGCACTGTATGATGGATTATATTTAAACACTATGTTAAGTGTTGTTGAATTACCCAAATAAAATCGTGTTGATTCATTCTTATATTCATCTCCGAATAATGTATACGCTTTTTTTGGATAATTTGCTTGAGTTTTTTCTATTTTAAAGTGTTTCTGCATCTCTTTTTTTATATCATCATTCGGGGCTTTAATATCTTCAGAAGTAACGTTGTTAGTCCATAGATTTGTATCACGTATGTCGTTAACGTCTTCTTCTACAAGAATTTGATTAAAAGCGGTATTTAACATAGCTATGTTTGTTTTTAGACCTGTTGCCCAAGTATTTTTATCTATGTCACTGCGCAATGCAGGCAAGGTTACAGCAGCTATTATGCCAAGTATTCCAATAGTAATTAATACTTCCGCAAGAGTAAATCCTCTTTTATTTTTCATCTAAAACCTCTCTAATTATTTGTTGAAATCAAAATTACTTTGTACTTTCTTATTTTAGCAAATTTTTCAATTCATATCAACTCGGTATTGCAAAGCGAGTGTTAAATGTTTGAGTTCGATGTTTTCTTTAGCTTCTAAATCCGCAATTGTTCTAGCCATTTTTAGAATTCTATTAAATTTTCTGCCGGAAAGCATGTATTTTTGAGCAGCTTCTTTCAAAAATTCCGCAGACATATTATCTAACTGACAGAATTGTTTAATCTGTTTGGCGTTTAATTCCGAGTTAGTTAGAATTCCTTCGTTTTTATATCTTTCAGCCTGAATTTTACGTGCTCGAATTACGCGTTGTCTTATGTCAAAAGAAGGCTCTGCGTTTGTTTTAGTATTGATAAGTTCTTCTGTTGTAAGTCTTGGAACATTCACAACCAAATCAATTCTATCAATCAATGGGCCTGAAAGCTTGGATTGATAACGCTTTATCTGAAAATCCGAACAGGTGCATTGTTTTTCTCTATCGCCTAGAAAACCACAAGGGCAAGGGTTCATTGCGCCTACCAGCATAAATTTTGCAGGATATTTTATTGAATTTTTAGCTCTCGAAATTACAATTTCACCGTCTTCTAGGGGTTGTCTTAAAACTTCCAAAACTTGTCTTGGAAATTCAACCATTTCATCTAAGAATAAAACGCCTCTGTGCGCAAGCGTGATTTCACCGGGTTTTGGATTAGAACCTCCGCCAATAATTCCGTTTGGTGAAGCTGTATGATGCACAGCTCTGAATGGACGATTGGTCATTAGCGGTTTATCTTGTTCCAAAAGTCCGCAAATACTATAAATCTTAGTAAGTTCCAGCGCTTCTTCCAGTTCTAATGGTGGTAAAATTGAAGCAAAACATTTTGCCATAAGAGTTTTGCCAGACCCAGGAGAACCTGTCATAAGTTTGTTGTGTCCGCCGGCGGCTGCGATTTCTAAAGCTTTTTTAGCTTTTTGTTGTCCTTTAACATCTTTGAAATCAAAAGTAAAATCGACTTGAGCATTTGATTCTAAATACTCATTGATATTGACTTTTGTTTCTGCAATCGGCGTTTCTAAATAATGGTTAACAATATCTCCAAGATGTTTTGCGCCAAAAACTCTTACACCTTGTACAAGCGCAGCTTCTTTAGCGTTTTCATACGGAACAAAAACTGTTGTAACTCCGGAATCTTTAAGCCCACTGACTAAAGGTAAAACTCCGTTAATCTTTCTAAGTGAGCCATCTAGTGAAAGTTCGCCGATAAATCCGGTATTTAAATCATCTTTTATATCAATTCCTTGTTCTTTAAGGATACCAATCGCTATCGGTAAATCAAAATTTGTACCTTCTTTTCTGATATCAGCGGGGGCAAGGTTGACTATGACTCGCCCAAGGGGGAATGAATAGCCTGAATTTTTTATTGCGGAATGTACACGTTCGCGCGCTTCTGAGACAGCATTGTCCGGCAAACCTACTATGCTTATATTTGGCACAGAGTTTGCAACGTCAACTTCTACTTCCACACGATAAGAATTAATGCCTGCAGTCGCGGCTGTAATTGTCTTTGTAACCATTGAACGTATTATAGTATAAAAAATCGTTATACGCAATTTTTTAAGAAAAATAGTTTTGATAAAAAACTTCTCTCCAATTGAGAGAGGAGTTGAGTATATTATCTTTTATTTAATTCTCCGTCTGAAAGTTTTAATTTCTCTTCAGCATTTTTAAGATATTTAAATTGAAAGTCAACATTTTTATCGTTCATTTTATCATCTAGATGAGCACCTTTGGCATCATTAACAATATATTCAAGGTTTCTGAACGAAAATTTTCTATCAGCCATTTTTTGTGCTAAATTTTGTAATTCGGCATCATTTTCTGCAATAAATTTATCTTTATTTTTAATTTTGTCTAAATTCATTTTTAATGCTTCATATAAACAATCTTTTTCCGGAAAAGGTACTTCAATCAAGTTCTGAAAACGGCTCATTGCAGCTCCATCCAAACCATTATTCTTTGGTGAAATATTGGTTGTTCCGATGATTGTAACGTTTGGAACTTTTTCTTTTAATAATTCCAGGTAATTTAAGAATACAGAACGTTCTTCCAACAAACTAACCCAATGTGTACTTTTGGATGATGATGATGAAAGGTTACTTATCGGTGCAACCATTGCATCTATTTCGTTAAATGTTACAACATATTTTTGATTTGGATTTGCCTTTGCCGTTTTTAAAATACTTTCAAAAATCTTCTTTAAATTATCAACGCCTTCTCCTACCCACATAGAATTGTAATCTGAATGCATTACTTCCATGTATTCTGCATCAATAGATTTTGCAAAAATCTTCGAGAAGAAAGACTTGCCCGTTCCTGGAGTACCGTACAACAACAATCGGTTAGAAGCTTGCGGTTCACCGGTTTCTGATATGACATCCGCACCTGCTTTCAATTGGTTAACTTGACGTTTTAAAATCTCTTTCAAATTTTTGTTAACACTTTTGCAATTGTCTAACGTTGGCACTTTTATGTTATCTTTCAAAGATTCAAAAGGTCTCAAGGTTGCAGATATGTGGTGATTTTTATGTTTCATTATTTCTTTAAGTGTTTTCATGTTCCACAAAAAAGTTCCAAATAATAACGTTAAACTCGTTATGCCTATGAGTCCAATTTTTCTTTCATTTTGTTCGACAATCTTTCTTTGATAGTCTAAATCTGTGTTTATAGACATTGCAGCCTTATTGCCGAATAAACAATAATCATCTTTTTTATCCGATTTTTTATATGCAATATATTGATTGGTATTGACTTGAATTGGTGTTATCATAATATTTTACATATCCTTCAATGTTTTAACTACGGTTCTGGAGGTAAATCATCCTCAATTTTACTACCTATGATCTTTCCCGCGGCCGCTCCACCAACCGCTCCACCAGCCATTGTTCCTGATAAACCAACTGCGGCTACAACTCCTGCTAGCCCTCCTGTCGCAACAATTGCAACTGTACCTAATGCTCCAACGGCTAGACCACCAAGCATTCCCAGTAACGCACCTTTCTCACCTTTAAATGCCACTTGTGTGGAATTCGTTTCCGGCAGAGTTTGTTCTTGACGAATATTTTTAACATTTCTTCTAGTTTGAGTCTTTTGATACAAATTTTGATTAATAGCTTGAATTCTCATTTTATACTCCTAAAATTCTTAATACACTAATTAGCTTATGGTTTTTTCTTATCATCATTGTCAAGCTTGTCTTCAATTAGACTTCCTGCAATACCACCCAAATGAGTTCCTGCAGCTGCACCACCAACTATAGTTCCAGATAAACCAACTGCTGCAACAACTCCTGCTAATCCACCGGTTGCGACTATTGCAGCAGCTCCTATTGCTCCAATAGCAGCACCGCCAAGTATGCCTAAAAGTCCTCCTTTTGTACCTTTAAAGGCAACCTGAGCTTGGTTTGCAGATGGTAATGCCTGTTGTTGATTTTTACTTTTTACAATATTTCTTTTTTGTGTTGTTTGATACAAATTTTGATTAATAGCTTGAATTCTCATTTTACACTCCTAAAATCCTTAACACACTTAATTTATATCACATCACATAAATTTGTACAATACTTTAGGAAAATTTGTAACGAAATTTTAACAATTGGTCAATTTTTGATAAAAATACGCCTTTATATATGTGTGTAGTGTAAATCAAGGTGTAGTGAAAATTGATAAATCCGATTTTGTATCAAAATCAGGTTAATAAATACCCTGAAATATATAATGATTATCAAAATTTGAGTTCTGCTCTAAATAATAAGCCTAGTGATGTTGCGTTTGAGGCCTTGCCGGTTTATGGCAGAATCAGTAGTTTGCCGGACAAGTTGGATAAAAAAGATTATCTGCCTGCAACCGGAATTGCAACGCTTGCAATCTTAAACGGGCCGGAAGAAATCAATGATGTAATGAGTGCGTATAAGCAAATCAAAAACGGTTTTCCAAAGCCGGTTTCGTTTCATTCCGGCTATGATAATAAAAAGGCGCAACATCCGTTTTCGTTTTTCCGTGGCACAATTTTGCATAAATATTTGAATCCACTTTCAGAAGATTGTCCTAATCCTAAACTTGCAAGCTGGTTGATTAAAGAAGATAAGTGTTTGTTAGATACAAAATTTGGGATGTGGCTACAAAAAAAATTTAATATTAAAACAAGCAAAATCGAAACAAATATAGAAAGGATTGACTCTGTTAAAAATAATAAAAAATTTGTTAATGCACGAGTATATGAGTCAAACAATCCTTTTAAAGACATAACTGCTAGAGCATTAACTAGAACAACTAAACTTGGAACTTTAGCGCTTGCCGGAATAGAAGCAGCTCATGTTGCACATGAAGTATCAAACGGTAAAAACTTTTTTGAAGAAGCAAGTAAATCTGCTATAACATTAGGAGTAACGACAGCTACAACAGGTGTTCTCGGTGCAATTGGTGCAAAACATCTTGGTCCGACAGGATCATTAGCAGGAATTAGCGCAGGTGCACTTATTGGTGCTATAACAAGTAACACTCTTAGTTAGGATTTTTCAGATATCTGAGTGCTGCTTCAATACCATCATCTGTTTTATTCATAAATTTCTTTACTGCATTAATTGTATCAATAGCGTCTTGACGAGATATTTTTTTAAACAAAAATACATCAAAACTTAATTGATCTAACCATTCACCAGATACATTTTCTATATATTCATAATCCTTTTTGGCCCACGCCATGTATTTTTGATTAACAGCTTTAAATTGTGGTTGTTGTGTGGTAATTTTTTGAATGCGCATATATACTCCTTAAAAATATCTTAACACAAATAAAATATTTTGTTGGGCTAGTAACCCCAAACTACTGACTCGGAACTTTAGCGCTTACAGGAATTGAAGCCGCTCATGTTGCACATGAAGTATCAAACGGTAAAAACTTTTTTGAAGAAGCAAGTAAATCTGCTATAACATTAGGAGTAACGACAGCTACAACAGGTGTTCTCGGTGCAATTGGTGCAAAACATCTTGGTCCGACAGGATCATTAGCAGGAATTAGCGCAGGTGCACTTATTGGTGCTATAACAAGTAACACTCTTAGTTAGGATTTTTCAGATATCTGAGTGCTGCTTCAATACCATCATCTGTTTTATTCATAAATTTCTTTACTGCATTAATTGTATCAATAGCGTCTTGACGAGATATTTTTTTAAACAAAAATACATCATATCTTAATCTGCTTAACCATTCCGTTGATACATTTTTTTCTAGACTATAATCCTCTTTTGCCCACGCCATGTACTTCTGATTAACAGCTTTAAATTGTGGTTGTTGTGTGGTAATTTTTTGAATGCGCATATATACTCCTTAAAAATATTTTAACACAAATAGCAGATTTTGTTGGGCTGAAACCCAGACCCGCCAGCCTACGCGTAAACAAAAAATTTTACATTAATTATGAATCCGGTAACATTGACGATATTTCTGCGACAATTCGTGCAATATCCGGTCCGCCAAAAATTGCTTCAAGTATCAAGCTTGAATTAATAATAGTTGTTTCTCTGTATTCCATTGTGTCCATATCAATAATATTAAACTCAATGTAATCATCTCCAACATAGACAACTTTACCGTATTCCGCTCCTGTTGCCCATCTCAAAAATACGTACTTTTGTTCAAAAACTTTAAGCCTGTTTACTAATTTCATCTAAATACCTTCGCCTGTGTATATAATATTATTAGTTTAAATTTTAGTAAAGTCAAATTAAGAATTAAAAATCTAAACGTAGTAAGTAATTTTTTAAAATTTCTTCATCTTCCGGTTTTACGCTACAGAATTTAAAGCTATAGATAATCTCGCCAAAATCATTTGGTTCTGATTCTCTAACAAATTGAGCTTCTGTTGTCATTGTTCCATCTGGGAAATTAATTAAAGTGTTTTGAGGAAGTTTAAGCGTTAAAATACCGGAGATTTTTTTATAAATACTATTAAATGAATTTTTTGAAACAAATGAAATTCCGCCTAATGAAATGTCATGAGTATTTGTTGTAATTTTAAAACCATCATTGAATGTGATTTCAATTGGAAGTTCAACTTCTTTTCTTGAACTTGAACGCAACTGAACAAAATCCCATTTGTTTGGAATTGAAACTTCATACATAACTTCGTTCAATGACATATTAGAATCCAAAAGAGTTACTTTTGTTTTATAAACGCCGTCTGTAGTGTATACATTTAATTCAGCAGGAATTTTACGTTTAGGTTTGACAAAACCTCTTGGAGTTGAAGTTGCAAAATAGCATTCTTTTGTGTCCATAAAACGTAATTTGACTTGAATTTTTTTTCTTGCACCGGCATCTACGTACATTAAATATATTTTTGTTACATTGGAATCTCTAAGTATGTTATGTTGCATTATTATAAACTCTCTTAAATTGTGTATATATAAATCATATCATATTTTAAAGAATATAACAACTTTTAGCACATAACAATCCAAAGTAATTTTCGCATTTGTTTACCCGCAAAAATTCCCAACATCGCAAAAAAGATGTCATAGAATACTTGAATTCCACTTTGAGACATAATCCAACTTGTTACTAAATCCATCTGCGCGTGTCTTAAAGTTGCAATAAAGAACATGTACAAAATTCCGAGCACATGTATAATCAAAACTCCAATCAACGAAATTAAGAAAATTCTCAAAAAATCGTTTTTACCTTTAAGCAATGTTCCTGCAAAAAATATTGCAGGTAAAAAAGCTAAAATATAACCAAAGCCGTATTCGAATAAATAACTTATTCCACCACCAAGTGCAAAAACCGGAACAAACAATCCGAGAATAATATAAAGTATTATAGAAAGAATGCCGAATTTTCGACCCATTAGAGCAACGATAAAAAACACAACCGGAATTTGTGGAATGTATTTATAGCTTTTAATAAAATGGTGCAGAATTTCAGTTTCATTCGTTTCAACAGCAAGAAAACTCAATGTATCAAATGGTATGTACGGATGTTTTAGAGTTACTTGAGTAAATGTTGCAACAATAATTAGCAAAACGCATAAGCCTGTCAAAACAAGCGTACCCATTGTAATTCTGATAGGTTCGCCTTTGTATTTGAAGCTATTAATTTGTTTTGCTACTCTTTTGCTCATTTTATCTCTATCAAAGTTTTTAACTTTTCAACATTTTCTTGATATTTAACTTTAAATTTATCGTAAAAAATATTTTCAGTCCACATAATTAATGCGTCTTCGTTGTTATCTTGATAATATCCTTTTCTCGTGCCTAAAGACTGAAACCCGTATTTTTCGTACAACTTAATTGCAGGTTCGTTAGAAACGCGAACTTCAAGCGTCAAATATTTAACCTTGTCTTTATAACAATCTTCTACGATTCTGTGCATCATAGCTTCTGCAATATGATTGCGCATAAATTCTTTTTTAACGGCAATTGTTGTAATATGTCCTTCATCAATAATATGCCAAGTACCTGCATAACCTACTATTTCGCCATCATCAGTTTTGGCAACATAGTATTTTGCAAGATTATTTGCCATTTCATCATAAAAAGACGATTTCGCCCAATGATGTTTACCATAAGCTTCTGCTTCAATAGCTACAACAGCGTCAACATCGTCTTTTTCCATTTTTGTAATAGTAATTTCTGATAATTTAGTTATGGACATATACTTTCCCAATCAATATCATCTTCTGTTTCTTCCCCAGGTTCTACAATATGCTCGCCGTCTTCCAACATAAGCATAAGTGACAATCTGAGTTGTTTTTTGTAATTCTCAAGTGCTTTTTCTCTTGTTTTAGCACAAAACGCAAAGCTTGGAATTTCCTTTATCTCAATATAATGATAAGGATTTCCGTTAAAATCTAAGTCCGTACCCTCTATAAGCGTCCAATCGAGGTTTAAATAATAATCTAAATCTTTATTAGTCATCTAAAGACCTTTCGCTTAGAGGTTGTTTAACCATAATTCCTTCTCCGCCTACAACATCCGCTTGTTTACCGTTAATGTATAAATAAACAGGTAAATTAGTGTTGGCTTTTGCGGTTTTAATTACCTGCATAACTCTTGTACAAGTGCTTTCAGCTCCACCGCCACTTTCAAAAGAAGATGAAAGGTCTATCATAATGCTGCCTTCGCCTTCTCTAATTGATAAAATCTTTGTATTAGAAGGAATTTCGGAAGTAAAGCCTTTTGATTTTTCCCAATTAGAAGGTGCTGAAATTAATTCTTTTATTGCGTAGGCAAAGCAAGATTTTTCTTTTGCGGTGTCGCATTTGCGATTTAATGAGCGCAATTTCCCGTTAGAATCAGATGCAAAAATTTTAACAGATTTAATTGTATGTTTTTGCGGAGTTTCGGCCGGAATTTCATTCGGCGTTGTAGTCGTAATTTCTTCAAGTATTTCAGGCGGTAATTCTGCGTTATTGTCTTTTTCCTGATGATTAAAAGACGGCAGGCTCGGAAGATGTACTCCTTCTGCTGAAAAGAAAGAGAAATATACATATGCGGCCGATATTGTAATTAGAATAAACAAGCCCAGCTTTTGAGAAAAATTCATAGACTACTCTCCTTTTACAAATATTTTACCATTAACTTGGACGTTGTTGTCAACTATTTTTACATTCTCAATATTTGCCTTGCATTCTTTAGATTCAAGCAACATCATTGTGAATTCCAAAGGGTTCAAAATGTTCAACATATTTGCAACTTTACTCAAAGAAACTTTGCCATAAGCGCTGTCTAGTTTTACATTAATGGCTTTTATTTTTCCGTTTTTAACTTCAAAATCTGAAGATGCTACAAAAACTTTATCTTTTGGAGAAGGTGCTATTGGAAAGTTGTAATATGTCAAAATATAAAATTTGCCATCATAAATCTTAGTTTTTACACTTTTAACCTGAAACATCGGATATGCAAGATTGTTAATGTTATTAACTACTGCTTTATAATTTCCATGTTCGAGTGCTTTATTCAAGCTATCTTCTGAAAGTCGCATGTCGTAAGCGTATGTCATATCAGATTTGAACACTATCGGGTCTTTTGTATAATCAATATAGTTATAATCACTCAAAGATTTAAGATGAACATAAGGAATTGTGATGTCATCAACATTTACATCTTTTCCGGTAAGTTCAAGTTCTTTGAAGATACCTTTTTTCATACTGGCAAGCGTATAGCCTGAAAATCTTACTTTAAAATTTGCACCGGTTTCTTTTTTTAATGTACTTTTAATTGTATGCTCAACAATACCTTCTGCAATCGGATTCATAATTGCAAAATGTTTGTTATTTTTTAAGTAATCTTCTGAAT
>CAKVJE010000032.1 GCA_934754735.1 uncultured Candidatus Melainabacteria bacterium | reverse complement strand
AAAATCGTGAAAATGTTCGTATAAATATGGAACAAGGTGCACTTTTAATTGAAGTTGCTAAAATGCTGTTTAATGACTACACTGCACCAATTATTGCTTGTAGCTTCTATGCCGGAATGCGTCAAGGAGAAGTATTAGGTCTAAAATGGAGTGATATTGATTTTGAGGCTAAAACGATTGATATTCAACACCAAATTCAAAGGATAACAAAGAAAAACTTGTTCAAAATCTTAGAAGAAAATCCTAATTTATCTGAAGAGGATATATTAATTACAGATAGATTAAAAACGGAAACTTCTAGGTCAAAAATTGCTGTTCCTACAGTATTGATTGAGGAATTAAAGGAATATAGGGCTGCTTTGATAAATAGAGGAGTGCTAGAAGATTTGTGTTTTACAAAGTATGGTAAACCTTTAATTGCTGTTGATTTTACTAAACAAAGATTTCAAAGAGCATTAAAAGTAGCATTTGGAAAACGTAACTTCTCTAAGTAGAAAAATGGGAGTGCTGCAAAAAACGCAACAGTATCAATGACTTCAAATAACTTAATTCCAAAATTGCTCATATAAATAATCCTCTAAGCAATTTTAGCATAAAAATTGCAGGAGTTGGCTGTTATTAAAAGAATATTTTAACGGTTACAGTTTTATCTTCTTAGCCAGCAGGGCTTCGATTATAGGCATGATTTTGGTGTTAGCGCTGTAACGTTCATTTAACATTTTGTTTTGCAGAGGTGATAATTTTTTCTGGCAAATTTCTTTGAACTTTTCTACGGATAGAACTTGTTTAATGTGGTAGGAGACGAATCTGAAAATGTAGCCGTCAAACTCGTTTTTTAATTCTTCTTCCAGTCCAAGTTTAATAAGAAGCTTTTTAACGCAGTCAATGGACCTGAATAAGCAGAAATTTTTATCAGATTTTGTCCGAATAGCCGAGTTATCTCGGATTAAATAATTATAATAACACTTGTCGTCATATCCTATGTTTTTTGCATTAAGAGACGCTCCAAAAACAAAGACGTTATCCTCTGCCAGGCTACTGTTTGCAAAATGTAGTTTGTTTTTCTTGATAAGCTCGTGTTTGTAGAATTTGTTCCAAGACGCAGGATGCATTCCGCCTAAAATTCGCGGTTTAATATCTCGCCAATTGAAGTTTTCATTTTCTCTTATGTCGTAAAATCTTCGTAACCTGTTATGCAGATTGTAGCGCCCTAAAAGATTACCGTTTTCTCCAACTTTATTGAAATTGAATACAACCATGTCGCAATTTTGTCGTTTTGATTTATTATACAGTGATTCTAAAGCTTCCTTCTCAAGCCAGTCGTCCGGATCTAAAAATGCAATATATTCTCCTCGGGCGGCTTTAAGTCCGGCATTTCTGGCACATCCCGAACCTTGATTTTTTTGATTAATTATTTTTACACGACTGTCTTTTGCGACATAATCTTGCAAAATATTGAGTGAATTATCTTTGGAGCCGTCATTTACGCAGATAAATTCGGCGTCTTTTAATGTTTGGTTTTGCAATGAGTTTAAAGCTTTTGCCAAGTACTTTTCTTGATTATAGATTGGCAAAATAACAGAAACCTTAGGCTGCATAGTATTAACTCCACTTTTTATACATTTAGATAAAACCGGTAAAAAAATAATTTGCGCCCTTATGGCAAATCTTTTTTTTAGAGTTTTTATATATAACAAGGAGCATTTTTTATGCAGGTTTTCTTTAATACTCAATATAAAAACTTGGAATTTTACGGTAAGAACGAAACATTTTGGAAAGTTTATAACCGAGAAATGTCGGGTGTATCATTAAAAGACACAATAATAAAATCAATTAGTGATGAAAACAACTTATTGGGCGAGGGGTTGTCAAAGAAGGGATACAGTCTGACCGGTTTAAAAGATTATGTGGTAAGAATTTATAAAAATTGTTTTCAAAAAGAAGATTTAGATGCGGAATTTGTAAAACCGAAGAACGATTACCTAAATACTCTTGAAGGAGTAGTGTTATGTATTCCCGGGAAAATTGATATTGTAAAAAAGAAAACAGGAGAAAGTCTTGGGGTTGAAAAATATGCTGAGCGTATACAAATTAATGATTTCCCGCCACTTAGAGAGGTTAAGATTACACGAGAAGAAACGCTTAAATCTCTGAATGTTTATGAAGCATTAAAGGATTTTCCCGTAAAGTCGTATGAACAGGCATATACGCAAATGAGAAAATTTTGTAAAAAGGCAGGTTTTCAATTTGATATTATTAGTCCGAATAATATTTTAATTGATACTAAAACAAAGAAAATCAATCTTATCGATCCCGTTACCCCAAAAGTTAACAAACCGGTACATGGAGATAATGCAGATTTTTCAAAATATCACGGGTGTGATAGCTTATATCCCATAATATGTGATTTTATAATGCAAAAAGAACACCTTGAAAATCTTACCGCGGAAGAAAAAATAAGGTGGAAAAAGTCAATAAACGTAATTATTGCCAAATGTGTTTCTGCGGGTAAAAATGTCGGGTTTGAAAGAAATGTGGAACAGTTGAGGGTTTTGTATGACAGAATTGGAATGTTTTGGAAAACAAACGAACTTTGTAATAGGTATGACAATTTTCTTGATATGTACTCGGGAGTAATAAATCCGTCCAAAACCATTGCCAGAGCGCTTAATTATAAAAACAATGAGCGGGATAGAATAAAAGCAATATCAAACCTTAATGCGGCAGATTTTAGTGAGGTTAAGCAAGTGTTTGAGCAAATTTTGGAAGCACCACATCAACCAAAGGTCGAATTTCCAGAGATTATTAATGCTGTGCTGGATAAGATTTCTGAATACGGAGAAGATGCACAACCGATTGTTCCGGCGCTGGAATTGTTGTTTGGCAAAGAGATATTCTGCACAACAAAAAAGCGGTTGTATAACTTGTTTATTAATCTTGCTTCTCAAAATGAGACATTCTTAAATGAAATAAATAAAAGTGCAAAAAATACTTTTGAAAAGGTTCTCTTTAGACAAGAGTTTGCTGATTTATATAAAAAGTCCGGCAAATCTGTGCAAAATATTTACGACGAATCAATGAGCGATGCAAATATACTGAAGGAACTTGTTGATAAATTATGGATAAGCAGAACCTGTACAAATACAAGTGGTATTCAGGAAATCTCAATAAAAAATATGTTTAACGCGTATAACTATATTGAATTAGCAAAAAATCGTAAACCGGAAGTTTCGGATTTGGTAAAATTACACAAAATGATTCTCGCGAATACTTCTGAACAGAAAATAGCAGGAATGCTACGTACACAGGAAACGGACGAACTTGTAAGGCAAATCTTTCATATAACAAAAGACCCCAAAACAGTAGTTAATGACTATTCTGCAAGTAAAGATGTTGTGAAAGATTTGAAAAAATTGGATGAATACATAAACCAAAACTACGATAATATGGATTGTTTCGCTTTGGCTGCAAATATATTTTCCGAAGTTATTAGGATACATCCGTTTCTTAACGGAAATGGCAGAGCTGCAAGATTATTTACAGAAGAATTTTTACTAAATAAGGGACACCGGCTGTCTAAATGGCCAGAAGAAATTTTATACAGAAAAATCTATTCAACAGAAGAACTTTCCGAATTTCTCAGACAAAGTTCAACCTAGAATATATGTTTAATTATTCTTCTGTCGCTTCTTGTCTTTGGTAAGAGTCAATATTTTCAATGAAATTAATGACGTCTCCAACAGAGTTTATGCTGACATCTTTATACAATTTTTCGATTATTAAATTAGCATTACAAGAAATCATATAGCATTTTTCACCGTCAATCGGCTTGCCATCTACGCTTTTTGCCAATTTGAATATCTTATCAATAGATGAAGCGGGGAAACCGCCTTTTTTCAATTTTTCTTTCATCTTTTCGACTTCGGATGTATCATACCAATTTGTGTTATGTTCGTATTTTCGTAACATTGCATCATAACCGGCTAACGGCAATTCATATTTATGACCGTTCAGGGTGAAATGTACATAGCCGGGATCTGAATACAACATTTGATGTGAACCTGAGTAAGAACCTCTTATGCTAACGTCAGTTGCTCCTAATCCTTTTAAAATTGTTTTTAGCCAATTGTTGCTATAAGTCTCATTCCAGCCTTCACCTGAGTCTGCTTGAATGTTTTGGCTTTCGTAGATAAGTTTCTCCAGAACTTCTTCACGTAATTCGCACCATCTGTAATAATCAAAGCACTCAATAAATTACATAGGCAACTTTTTTATTATTAACTAGCCTAAACAAATACCAAAATGGAATGTTTTTGGAACGTTTTTTATTGCATTAAAAAAGAGGGCTTGAAACCCTCTTAAAATGGCGGGAACGACGAGGCTCGAACTCGCGACCTCATGCGTGACAGGCATGCGCTCTAACCAGACTGAGCTACGCTCCCTTGTCTAAATTGTTTGGTTTTCGTTTCTCAGTCCGGTTAAAGCTTTATCTATATACCGTTCGGCTCTGCCTCACTAGGGCCAGACTGAGCTACGCTCCCATATTCTTTTGTCATTGTAGTCATTTCGCTGACCACATTTATAAGTATACCTTGCTGATTTTTTTTTTGCAAGTACTTTTTTTATAAAAAAGATCCGAATTATATTAATACAATTCGGACCGCTTATTTACAACTATTACCTATTGAAAGTTTGAAATATTATGAACTCTCAATGCAAAATAAGGTTTGTTCTTTCCTTTTTCTTTTAAGAATAATACAAATGTATCATCAAAATTAAAAATCCTTGGTTCTTTAGGTGGTTCTAATGACATCTTCATAATTGTCATAGCTGCCTCACTTTTCAACTTAACTCCAGTATTATCCATTTCAAATCTAATAGTTTCCATTGCTTGATCAATCATTAAATTAGTACCTTTAATTCTTTTTCCGCAAACTTCATCAAACGATTTCTCTTCAAAGAACTTCAAGTTAGGCACTTTTAACTCATCTACTTTATCAAATTCACTTTCGCCTTCATAAGCAGCTTGTTTCTTTAACATGTCTGAATAAATATAGCTAAAGGCTTTTGTTGTAGGAGTTTTGTATAAAAATACTTCATCCTTGCCAACTGTATCTAATTTAACTGCAAAATCAGAAGGGCTATTGTAGAATAAAACACTTACAGCTTTATCTAAACTTTCATCAGATTGATTATTTATACCAAAAAATTCTGCTTGTTCACCTCTAAAATCAGATTTACCTAATTTATCAAAGATTGTTGCAAATTGAAAATCTTTTTTCAACATAGCATAAACAATGAATCTATCTTTTGATGGAGTCAAGTCCAATTTGTCCAATAAATCGCTAGATTCTTGGAATTTTCTCTTTATAGCCTTTGCAATTGTTTTCTTTGTATTTTTCTTAATCTTACCGACATAACGATAATAACAGTTTTCGTTTAATTCATTAATCGTAAAATCTTGTTTGTTTAATTCGTTGACAATTGCTGGTGTTCCTTCCGGAAATTTCACAGGATTATGGGCTATTTTGTCTATAAAATCATTCCATACTATTTGGAATGTTCCAACCCAAACACGGTCTTGCACGTTTGTTTTACTCTGCATTGTTGGTAATACATCAATATTTGCGGCATTTACCTGCCCAAACAACAAAAAAGTCGTCAATAAAGATATGATTAATTTTTTCATTCTAAAATTCCCTTTAAACTAATTCCTCTTTTAAATCACCTTGTTTATAAGCCGTAACTGCTAATTCATCACAGCGTTCATTGTAAACATGTCCGGCATGCCCCTTCACCCAGACAAAATCAATCCTATGTGGTTTTAAAGCAGTAAGAAGTCTTTGCCACAATTCAACATTCTTAACCGGCTTTTTATCCGCAGTTTTCCAACCACGTTTTATCCAACCGTCAATCCATTTTTTTTCAAATGCTTCTACAACATATTTACTATCAGATGTTAAAATAATTTCGCAAGGCTTTTTCAAAGCTTCAATAGCAACAATTACAGCCATTAATTCCATTTGGTTATTTGTAACATGTTTATATCCGGCAGAAAATTCTTTTTCATGCTTTACACCATTTGCGTCGACATAAACAATTACAGCACCATAACCTCCTGGGCCAGGATTTCCACTGCAAGCCCCGTCTGTGTATATGTTTACTTTAACTCTCTCTCCCACGTCAAAATCTCGGCTACAAATTATGCTGCGACGCCTTTGATTTCAGAAATAAGGTATTTTGCAACCCATTCAAAGTCTTTATTGTCGTGAGCAGCTTTTCTAAGATATTCAACAGAAGCTTCACCAATTCTAATAAGAGTCATAGCAACAACACCACGTTTTACACCTCTTACTACTTGTAATTGGTTAACAAGTTCAGGAACAACAGCTGTACCTTTGTCTACTAAAATATTTTCAATTTTATTCTTAGTTGTATTATCTGCTGTTTCTAACTTGCCTAGCATTTCTTCTACTGATTGCATATCTTTCTCCTTCTATTTTTCTCTTTTGCAATTTTATTATAGACTAAATTTTTACGAAATTAAGATTTCCTTACATAATCTTAATATCAATGTAAAATTTGTAAAAAAAATAATCAATAAGCCCTGCTAATGTGTAGAAATTTTAAGCATTTCTTGCTTTTTACGCCTCTTCATACTAGAATGTTACTAATGTATAACCGGGTCGGAATTAAAAACCTTACCGGAGTAAATAAATTAAGGAGAAAAAAAATGACATCAAAAAAATTTTTGTTCACTTCTGAATCAGTTACAGAAGGACACCCTGACAAAGTTTGCGACCAAATTTCAGACGCAATTTTAGACGAATTTTTAACAAAAGATTCTCAATCAAGAGTTGCAGCAGAAACAACTGCTACAACAGGTATGGTTCTTGTTTGTGGTGAAATTACATCTAATTGTTATGTAGATATTCCGCAAGTAGTTAGAAATACTGTTAGAAATATCGGCTATGAAGGACAAGCCGGTGGCGGTTTTGATTGTGATACTTGTGCAGTTTTAACAAGTATTGATGAACAATCAGTAGATATCGCTGGTGGTGTAAACAAAGCATTAGAAAGCAGAAGCGAAAACGCTGACACTTCTAAATCAGAAACTGAAAACATCGGTGCCGGCGACCAAGGTATTATGTTTGGCTACGCTTGTAACGAAACACCTGAACTTATGCCACTTCCTATCAGCTTGGCTCACAAATTATCTTACAGATTGGCTCAAGTTAGAAAAGAAGGTATTTTAAAATATTTAAGACCAGATGGAAAGTCACAAGTTACTGTTGAATATGTTGACGGTAAACCTTCAAGAATTCACACAGTATTGCTTTCTACTCAACACGCAGCAGAAATCAACGGAATTAATGACAACTCAAAAGTTCAAGAAATTATAAAAAATGACTTGAAGAGATGTGTAATCGATTATGTATTTGAAACTGAATCAATCAAACTTGATAGTGAAACAATCATTTTAATCAACCCATCAGGTAGATTTGTAGTTGGCGGCCCACAAGGCGATTCAGGTTTAACAGGTAGAAAAATCATCGTAGATACTTACGGTGGTTATTCTAGACATGGCGGCGGAGCTTTCTCAGGAAAAGATCCAACGAAGGTTGACAGATCAGCTGCTTACGCTGCAAGATATGTTGCGAAAAATATTGTTGCAGCAGGACTTGCTGAAAAATGTGAAATTGAATTAGCTTACGCTATCGGTGTAGCAGAACCTATTTCAATTTTTGTTGATACATTCGGTACAGGTAAAATTTCCGATGACGAAATTTCAGAATTAGTAAAAGCTAATTTTGATTTAAGACCTGCTGCAATTATTTCAAACTTTGATTTGAGAAACTTGCCTGCTAAAAACGGTGGTAAATTCTACCAAAAATTAGCAGCATACGGACACTTGGGACGTACAGATTTAAATCTTCCTTGGGAACAATTAGACAAGGTTGATACTTTAAAAAAGTCTTTAGATAGTTCTTGTGCGCTTTGCTAATAATTAGAATAAAAAAACTAAGCGGATGATATTTTTTTTATCATCCGCTTTTTCTATGCAGTTTTTTAGAAAAAACTTAAACAAAAAAAAACGGCAAATTCTTTTTGAACTTACCGTTTTTATTGTATTTATATAATGACTATTTTAAAGTATTTTCGATATCACCTAAAATACCTTCATGTTTGCCGCCACAATTACATTCACATTTTATTTTACCAGCTTCAACTGTAACCTTAACATCGTGATTTTTGATTGCATTTAGCAAATCAACTGTTCTAGTATCAACTAAATTGCTTAATTTATTTAATGCATCTAATAATTTAGTGTCATCATATTTGCCATTATCAGAAAGTTTTCCTAATGCATTAAGAACATCTGTCATAAACTTGTCTGCTCTTTGATATCTTATATCACCTTTATGAGCTTCTGCGTCTATTTTATCTGCTATACCTTGTTGAGTAATTTGAATTACATTAAGTTTACCGTCGATGCTGGATAATGTGTTGCCATTTTTCTTAGATTGTGTAAGTAAATCCTTCAACATAGCTTCTATACTTGACAAGTCAACTTTGACGCCATCAACTTTTATTTTACCCATAGCTTCAATAATAGCCTTGCAATTAGCATCTATAGTTTCTGTATTTTTATCTTGTTTTTCAAGAACTTTTTCTAACATTGCAACGATTTTATCGGCAGCTCCACTACTACCCTTATCAGCTAATGCATTGATTGCATTCAATACTGCAGTAAAGTTTCTGTTCATTTCAAAACCAACTGCTCCTAAGTAATTAAGGATATCATTACCCAGTTTCTTACCATCATCGCCGTTTTGTTTAACTTGTTTATTTAATGCAACCATTAATTCTGTCATATAGTCTAACTTGCCATTGCCGTTTTGAACTTCTTCAATCAACTTACCGAAGTTTCTATTCATTTCAAAGCCAACAGCTGCAATGTAGTTAAGAATTTCTTTAACTGCTTCGTCTGCTTTTGCGCCTTGATTTTTTGTTAATGTATACAAATTATTTAAAATTATATTTGTAGAATCTACTTTATCATTATTCTTTTCTAAGTTTGCATTAATTTTATCTAATGCGATAAGTGTTTTTGCATCATTTTTAAAGTGCTCTTTAAGTCCTGCCATAACTTCAGATAATGTTTTTTGAATTTGACCAAGCAAGTTAACAATTTTCTTAGAAGCTTCTTCTGCTGACAAGTTACCAGCTTTAACTTCATTTAAAATTTCATTCAATTTTTCATTGTTTTCTTTTGTTGCTTGTGTATTCTTGTTAATAGCTGCAATAATTTGTGAAGCTGTCATTTTTTCTATTTGAGCTTGAGTATAACCAAGTTTCAACATAACACCGATTAATTGGTCTTTATTCATGTTTAATGTCTTAACAACAGTTGCAAAGTTTGCATTGCTATCCAAGTTTGCTTTTTCAATTGCATCTTTAATACCATCTAATTTTTCATTAGCAGCATTGCTATTAGTAATTAAAGTTTCACCTTGTTTAACAATTTGATATGTATTTGCATTACCTTGTTTTGCAAGTTCAATTAATTCTTTTCTATCGTTTTCTGCAATAGTAAGAGAATTTAGAACTTGACCTAAAATACCTTTAATGTCACCTAACAAGTTTTGAATAGTCTTCATTGCTTCTTCTGCTGAAATTTGACCAGCTTCTACTTTAACAATCAAATCTTTAATTAAAGCATTTGCTTCTTCTTGAGATTTACCGTTTTGTACCAATTGTTCGATAATAATTTTTTGGTTTGCATCATTTTGAATCATGTAAGCATACATCTTTTGATAGAATTGTTTTTGACTTATATTACCATCTTGAACTTCTTGCATTAATTGAAGCATATAAGAATTCATTAACTTCAATTGTTCATTTGTAATTTGTTGTTGTTCTTTCATTTGGTTTAATAGAGTTGTTAATTGGGAAACCAATTCTGTCATTGCACTCATATCAACTGTTACTTCAACATTTTGTTCTGCCAGTGGTGAGCAAGATTGCAATGATGAAACTGCGCCTAAAGACATCAAGCCCATTAAAGCAGCCATTGTCATATTTTTAAATTTTGATGCTTTACCTTGGAAAGCTACATTTGTTTTTAATGGAGCTGTTGCATCTTGTTCATTCTTCATTGTTGGTTGCGCTTCTTGTGTAGCTTCTTCTCTCAAAACTGATAAGTTAGTTGCTAATTGAGGATTGTCTGCAACATTCATCATACCTTGAAACATCAAACTATTCATTCCAGTTTGTGGTGCAACAGGTTCTTGAGCCGGTGCAGTAACTTGTGGAGTAGTTTTTTCTCCTTCTTCTCCAAATCTTACTTTTTTGTTCATCAATAAAAGTTCGTTTACGTTGATTTTCATACGTTTTATGCTCCTTTTTTATACTATTTATATTTATTTCTTGTGTTATCTCAAAAAACGCTAAAAATTTTTTTTGCTAGTTACTATAAAAATATCATTATTTTTTTTACAAATGTTTACATAAAAAATGGTGGATTAATTACCCACCATTTAATACTATTTTTTTCTAAATTTAGCAAATAACAAAAGTTCATCTTGTTTAAATTTAGGCAAATTGAAGAATTCTTCACTTGTAGCAGGGCTAATTTCTTTATGCTCTAATATGTTTTTAGCCGCTTCATCCAACTTAGTAAAACTATCATTCTTTTGATTTTTCAACCTTTTGGTTACATTTGCCAAAACATTATATGTTTTATCAGATTTTGCTTTTGTACTAATTTGGCAATTAGGATTTGTACTATTAATTCTTGCTATTTTCATTTCGACGCCTCTTTCTATATTTCCTTTTAAATTCTAACATAAAATTCTTAATTACAATTAATTTTCTAATCTTTTTTCTTCATTCTTTAAAAATTCACAATCAGCTTCCAAGCGTTTGTCGTCCATTGCGGCTATAAGTTCTTCAATATCCTTGATCTGTCCAAGTTCAAAACCAACTTCAGCATATAAAACACAATCATTACAAAGTCTGTAATGTCCGTATTGAACTGAACCTGCTAACGATTTTGTACCACCGCAAGCGTCGCAAGTAAAAAACTCGTTTTCACAATCCGGATTTTCTTCTATATCGTCCAAGCGCATTTGCTCGACTACTTGTTGCATTTCTTGAACAACTTCTTCTTTTGTTTTCATAATTACCTCTTTTTTTTAATTACCCTCTCCAAGGGGGAGGGTAGAATTTCAAGCTGAAAGCTCTGCTTGAAGCTTAGAAATTCGGGTGGGGGCTTATTTAATGGAAAATGGAAAGTTGAAAATGGAAAATTGTATAAAAATTTAGTTATTTTTAACTTTTTGTTTTTACAACAATAAGCCCCCACCCGCATCTGTAAGGCTCAACGGAGTTTTGCCAACAGCTGCGACCTGTCTTGGATTATTCGGGCGAGTATAACATTCCAATAACAACAAATCCTATCGGATTTTAATTGTTATTTTCATGTTATTAGCTCTTACGGGTTAGCTCACTCACGTTCGCTTCACCCTACCGAAAATCCGCTCCCCCATGGAGAGGTGCAACTTACTCAACTAAAGCTTTCATTTCTTTAACAGCCTGCTCTAATCCTACAAAAATTGAACGCGCAATGATTGAGTGCCCAATGTTCAATTCTTGTAAATTAGGAATTTCATGCATTCTACCAACGTTTTGATAGTTCAAACCATGACCGGCATTAACTTTTAGTCCAAAATTCTGTGCAAAAATCGCAGCACCTTTTAAATCTTCAAATGCTTTTGCTTCTTCTTCCGTTCCAAAAACTTCGGAATATCTTCCCGTATGAAGCTCAATAAAATGCGCACCCGTTTTTGAAACCGCTGAGATTTGATGCACATCAGGATCAATAAAGAAACTTACCTCAATATTTTTTTCTAAAAGCGGTTTTGTGAATTCTATCGCCCAATTCAATTGACCTGCAACATCCAAACCGCCTTCAGTTGTTAGTTCTTGTCTTTTTTCCGGAACAATACAAACAGCATGAGGTCTTAACTTCAATGCGATTTCTTGCATTTCTTTTGTCATTGCCATTTCCAAATTCAAACGAACTCTAGGAAGCATTCTAATAGCTTCTACGTCTGCATCTTTGATATGGCGTCTATCTTCTCTCAAGTGAGTTGTAATAGAAGCAACTCCGCATTCTTTACAAATTCTTGCAGCCGTAATCGGATCCGGATCAATTCCACCGCGCGCGTTTCTCAAAGTCGCTACGTGGTCTATATTTACACCTAATAACATAATTAGTCCTTTCTCTATTCATTATTATAATAGTATAAAAACGAAATAATGAAAAACATAACCATAAAATACAAAGAAGTTTTAAATATGTAATATATATTGACAAGCAAGTCCTTTTAAAATATCTTGTATATATTGGAGTAAATAGAATTTTATGTACATATCGTCAATTTACAGTCTGAGTTCTTTTAAACAGACGCAAACAAAGTATAAACAACCAACTCTTAGTGATCAATTACCAAGTATCGCGTTAGGAATGACTATAGGAGGTATCGGTGGTGCTATTTATGGCAATAATAAAAATTTGAAAGGTAAAAAACTGGGTTTTTGCATAGCAGAAACTGCTTCTTCGTGTGGTATCTTGGCTGATATTATATATTTAATAATTCATCCACCTAAAAAAATTTCTACTACACAGGTAAAACCAAAAACCAATAAAAACACTACCAATATAAATGATGGTAATAATATTGCTTTTAAAGGTCTGCTTGATTATTTCCATTCAGCTGGGGAACCAGCTAAAAAAAAGAGCTGAAATTTGTGTTAATCGTTATGCCTCATCCGCAGCAGCAACAGCTGGATTACTGGCAAATACAGGCATTGGAGATGCCGCTGCCCTTACAATAATTACTAAAAACATGTGTAAAAAAATATTTGAGATATATGATTGTACAGGTGGTGCAACAACAAGCATTGGCTTGATATTAGCTGGTAAAAATCTAGGTGTTAATTTGGCAACAAAAGGAGCAGCCATGATTCCTGGTGCCGGAAATGCAATTAATGCAAGTATAACATATACACTACATCAACTAGAGGGAAGAGCATTAATAGAGCTTCTAGAAAAATATGGTGATGACTTTCCTGATATGTCTCAACTAGACTTAATAACAAAATTGAATCAAGGAATTACAAGTGGAATTGATTTAATAGAAAATGATACAGTCAGAAAAGCATTAAAAAAAGCTCTAGATTTCTTTGTGTAATTCATCTTTCTAAGCAATTGTCTTGCTTAAATCATTTCTGTCAACAGTTGTTTGTTCTGAAGTATCAAGATTTTTAACAGTAACTTTTCCTGCTGAAATTTCGTCTTCGCCCAAAATTAAAGCGTATTTCGCAACTTTAGAAGCTTTTTCCAATTGTTTTACAAACTTCTTATTTGTTAAATCGAATTCAGCTGTAATTCCTTGTGCACGTAGCTCTTCTGTCAACTTAACAGCTTCCAATGTGTTATTAGAAACCACAAATGCAGTAGTTCTTTCAGCTTCTTTTTGTCCGATTAGTGACGCCAATCTTTCCATGCCCATTGCAAAACCGATAGCCGGAGTATCTTCTCCGCCTAAATTACGAACAAGGCTGTCATATCTTCCGCCGCCACATACTGCGTTTTGAGAACCCAAATTGTTTGACTTAATTTCAAAAACAGTTCTATTGTAGTAATCCAAACCTCTTACTAAAAGTTTATTAATAGAATAATTGATATTCAAAGCGTCTAAATAATCTTTTAATTCATTGAAATGATTTGCGCAATCTTCACAAATGAAATCAGATTGAATAACTTCTTGAATTTCAGGTTTCGCATAAATTGCTTTACATTCTTCAACTTTGCAATCCAAAAGTCTTAGCGGATTTTTTTCATATCTTGCTTGGCAATCAGGACAAAGCTCGCTCAAATATGGTTTAATTACAGCTTTCAACTTAGTCTTAAAACTTTCACGACATTCAGGACAACCAAGAGAGTTTAATTCAACACTCAAATCGTTCAAACCAAGCGCTTTAAGATAATTAACCGCCATCAAAATAACTTCCGCATCAGCTGTAGCCTGTTTAATGCCAAAAACTTCAACGCCAACTTGGTGAAATTGTCTTTGACGACCTGCTTGAGGACGTTCATATCTAAACATTGGTCCTTTATACCAAAGTTTTACAGGTGCAGAAAGTCTATGCATACCGTTTTCAATAAATGCTCTAACTACACCGGCTGTATTTTCCGGACGAAGTGTTAATGAACGTTCGCTTTTTTCAAATGTATACATTTCTTTATTAACGATATCGGTTGTATCACCAACACCGCGCGCAAAAAGTTCAGTCGCCTCAAAAATCGGAGTTCTGATTTCTTTTGCACCGTATTCTGTAAAAATCTTTCTTGCTGTATCTTCCATGAAGTGCCAAACAGGCATTTCAGCAGGAAGAATATCTTTTGTTCCTTTTTGTACTTTTATTATTGCCATAATTCAAATTCCTTTATATAATTTAATTGTACTATATGAACATATTAAGTAAATATCGATAGGAGAAGAAATGGGAATAAAAGTTACAAAAATGCAAGGATGCGGAAATGATTTTGTCATTGTTGATTTTGATGAATTCTTAAAACTGGATATGAAAATTACAGACGCGGCTAAAATGCTTTGTGACAGACACTTCGGAATTGGTGCTGACGGACTTATTATTCCTAATACAAGTTGCGATGAAGCGGATATCAGTTGGTTTTTCTATAATTCAGACGGTTCTACAGCTCAAATGTGCGGAAACGGCATGAGATGTTTTGCAAAGTACGCTTACGATAATAAACTTGTTGATAAAAAGATGTTCTCCGTAAAAACTTTAGCGGGAATCATTAAGCCTGAAATTCTTGATGATGGATTTGTAAGAGTAAATATGTCTCAGCCAATTTTAGAGCCGGAAAAAATACCTTTCATTCCTCATCATAATTTGAATTACAAAATGTCTGTTAAAAACATGATTTTTGATGGGAACGCAATTTCTATGGGCAATCCGCATTTTGTAATTTTTGTTTCACCGGAAAATGATGTTATGGAATTCGCAAAAAAATATGGTCCAATTATTGAAACAAGTGCTGAATTTCCTGAAAAAACCAATGTTGAATTTGTAAAAATAAAATCATTTAAAAAAATAGAACTTGCTGTTTGGGAAAGAGGATGCGGAATAACTCTGGCATGTGGAACAGGAGCTTGTGCAAGTGTAGTTGCCGGAATTCTAAACGGATATATTGAAAACTCTGTAGAAGTTCAACTTCCTGGAGGTGTTGTTAATGTTGTTTGGAATGGCGCGCCAAACAAACCTGAAGGAGATGTGTTCTTATCTGGGCCTGCGGAATACGTTTATACAGCAGAACTTGCATAAGTAAAACAATTACATTCTAGGTGGTGGCGCATCATTAGATTTTTTCTTGCCTCCGCCTTTAATACCGACAAGCACTTTTTCGCCTTCTTTTATATTATCTCCAATAACTTCTGTATAAGAATCATCACTTGCACCAGTTTTGATATCTATTCTTGCAAGTTTTAATCCATCCTTAATCCAAAGTCCTTGAGTCTTGTATTTTTGACCGTCAGTTTTAGGAGTGAATTTTAAGGCAATATTTGGAACGCAAAGAACATTTTCGTTTTTAGCAGTTATGATTGAAACATTCGCAGTCATCCCCGGTTTAAGCTTTAAATCACTGTTATCAACCGTTACGATTACAGAATAAGTTACAACATTTGAAACAGTAGTCGGTGAAATTCTTACTTGCGTAACTTTTCCATAGAATTCGCTGTTCGGATATCCGTCAAGCGTATAAGTTACATCTTGTCCTTCTTTAACTTCGCCGATATCAGCTTCAGAAACATTTACTTCAATTTGCATTTTCTCTAAATCTTGCGCAATTGTAAATAATTCAGGTGCTTGGAAGCTTGCTGCAACCGGTTGTCCCAAGTCGATTTCACGAGAAATAATCATACCGTCAACAGGCGCAGTAATTTTTGTATAATTTAAATTAACCAATGATTGATTATATTGCGCTCTTGCTTGTGTAATTTTTGCTCTTGCGGCATTTACTTGCGCCAAATCTGCTTTATAATCCGCTTCGGCTTGGTCAAGTTCTGATTTTGGAACAAAACTTCTCGCATAAAGATTTTTGTAACGTCGAAGAGTTTTTGCACTCATCTCATAAGTAGCTTGTTTATTAGCCAAATCCGCTTGTGCAGAATTAACAGACGCCAAATTCTGATCAACAGTTGCTTGGAAAGTTCTAGGGTCAATTTCTGCAAGCAACTGACCTTTTTTAACAACAGAATTAAAATCAACATAAATTGCACTAATCAAACCTGAAACCGTAGAACCGACTGAAACTGTATTTACAGGATTAATTGTACCGGAAGCTTCAACTACTTGAGTGATTGTTCGTCTTTCAATCGGCGCTGTTTCGTATTCAACTTTGTTTTTCATCATGCCGGAAATTACCGTAAACACAATAAAAATGGTCACAACACCTGCCGTTATATATCTTTTCTTTATTGTTTTAATTTTATCTAAAATCTTCATACGTTATCCTTTTTGGAATTCTTTTGATTATTTTTGACTGTTAATTTACTTTTTTCTTGTTTCTTTAAATCCTTTTGAAAATCTTTAACATCCTCTACTGTCAAAGTTTCTTCTTGTGGAAGTGCAATTTCTCTTTCAAGCGTTGCTCTCGCTACATTATAATTATAAACAGCCTGTACATAAGAGCTTTGAGCATTGTTATAATTCACTCTCGCATCCTGCAATTGAATATAATCGCCCAAACCAACGCTATAACGTCCGTCTGCAAGTTCAAGGTTTTCTAAAGTTTGACGCACTTTTGTTTCCAAAAGCGGAATTTGTTTTTCAAGTTGAATCATATCAACATAGGCACTTTGGATATCAAAATACAAATTTTGATTAAGCAATTCCACTTCTGTTTTTGCAAGATTAAGTTGAGAATTAGCAATATCAACTTCGTGCTTAACTTGCATCATATTGAATGTTGTATTTAAATTCACAGAAACATTCATTCCGCTATTCGCATAATTACGATTATTTGCGTAACTATAACCCACTCCGCCTTTTAAATCAGGCAAATATTGACGCTTAGTAAGTAAAACATATTGTCGCATAGCTTTAACCGTAGCATTAAGAGCTTTCAAATCAGGACGATTTTCTTTTGC